>CALBSF010000137.1 GCA_937927795.1 uncultured Rickettsiales bacterium | reverse complement strand
GAATAACTCAATTAGGAGCATTCTTTGTAATTAGAATGCACAAGAAAATTAGATTTAAGCGTGTTTATTCTCATTCAATTGATAAGACTACAGGCTTAATCTGTGATCAAACCGTATGCTTAAATAGTGAATTTGGACTTCGCGCCTATCCTTCGCAAATAAGAAGAGTGAGGTTTTATGACGAAGATACAAAACATGATTTAGAGTTTCTTACCAATAACTTCGAGCTTCCTGCGCTAACAATAGCAAAGCTCTACAAACAACGTTGGCAAGTTGAACTTTTCTTCAAATGGATTAAACAACATCTGCACATCAAAGCATTTTTTGGCACTTCAAAAAATGCAGTTGAAACGCAAATTTGGATAGCGATTTCGATTTATCTCCTAATCGCCATCATTAAAAAAACTTTGAAACTTGATGAAAGTCTTTACACTTTATCTCAGATTTTTAGCCTCTCTTTATTCGAGAGAACCCAGAACCTGAGCGACTTCATCAAAATGAATTGCATAAAACCAGAGACTGAAATTGCTGACCTATTCAGCCTGTAGGGGGCGGAACCGGACAGTAGTGATTCTTAATCTGGTATAAGTATTATCAGAATTTCTAAACTTTAAAATTAGATTTTTTAGCTTTTTCAAATCGGAAAATTTTATGTAGCTGCTGAAAAAAGCGATTTGTAGCCAGTTTCTTTCTTTTAAATAACTGTTTTGGTAATGAACCAGAACCCCTTTAGAATTTAAGAACTCTCCCAGTTTTTCTGCTTGTTTTACTTGATTAAACTCAACAGTTGTAATTGCGCATGATTTTACTTTTTCATTAATCACAATTTTGATTTCCTGATGCTCTAGAAACTTAACCAAATCATCGTTTAGCTTTTTAATTTTTGCTATTTTATCTTTTTGCAACATCAATTCTAGCGAGGCATTCAAGGCATTTATCAAATTTGAAGAGAAGGTAAAAGGAATGCAATTTTTTGCGTGATAAAACCCAATATCAAGATACTGAGGAATTGTGTTTTGAGGTTTTGGATGATGATTATGTAAGACAATCGCAATGCCAGCCAGTGATTCTAATCCTTTGTTGCTAGAAGCTGAAGCTAAGTAAATTTTTGATAGATCAAGTTGATAAATACCAATTGAGCTGACGCAATCGACACAAACTTTGATATTCGTTTTATTTGCGATCGTTAAAATTTTCTCTAAATCGTTAATCATGCCAGTTGAGGTTTCGCATTGAACAAACCAAATCCAATCATTTTTTTTCTTCAGCAAAATTTCTGCGATTTCGTGATAATCGAAAACTTTTCCCCAATTTTTCTTTAAGCTATGGAATTTTAAATTGTGGCGCGTTGCTTGATTTATAATCCTTTCTCCGAATTCTCCGTTAGAAATTATCAAGCCAAATTCATTTTCCAGGGTCGATAAATTTGCTGCAATTGCCTCATTAGCAAGGCTTCCGCTGCCCATCATCAAAGTGGAATATTTTGCTTTGGTAATAATTTTTAGCTTACTTTGTAGTTCGTTTAGCAGTTTAGAAAATTCAAAAGATCGATGTGAGATTGCATTTTGTCGAAAGGCTTTAGAAACTTTTGATGAAATCATTACCGGACCGGAAAGAAAGCTGATTGGTTTTTTCATATCTTAAGTGCAATTGTTTCGTGAGTGATAAGCATTGGTTGGAACTTAGCTTTTTCATCGCCAACTAAATGAGCAAAAGGAACAAAACCTATATGTTTATATAGTTTTTCTTGTTTTGTAGTACCTGATATCAAGGCGATGTCGCAATCTTGGTTTAGAACATATTGCATTAGTTGCAGCGCAATTTGGAAAAATATTTTACCGCCGCGATATTCTTTTTTGACGCTAAGAAGCCTTAATTCGCAAGGTTTGGTCTTACCATGCGGAAAATATGAATCAAGGTTTGGTAATTTATGGTCAAGTGAAAATGGCCTTTGATTTCGGTAAGCAATCATCGCAATCAACTCATTGCCTTTTTTGCAAATGAAATAGGTATTTTCATGATGAAATTTATCTATAAGTCTACGCGATTCATTTTTCTGATGTTGAGGAATTTCTAGGGCAAATGTCTCGTAATTTAGACAAAAAATTTGCTCAAATTCTTCTTTAGTATCGGCGATTTTAAATGTTAGCATGCGTTTTTTTTAAGTGAGAAATTATTAACAAAATGATCGTGATCAAGACCATCCAAATTGTGATTGAATCAAGAAAAAGCGGATGATGATTCATCAATATTAAGCTGCTTGGTATCGTGGTTAAAATGCTTACAGAAATGCTAAGTTTTTGATTATTTGTAATTAGCAGAAACAAGAAAAGAACACTTAAAGAAATCAGCAGCACCCAAAAATTTATTACAAAAATTATTGCGGTAAAAACAACCACACCTTTGCCGCCTTTAAATTTAAGTTGGGCGGGAAATAAGTGACCAAGTATTATGGCTATTGAGCTTGAGAGAAAGATAATAGAAAAATTTGTATTTGACCTAAAAAAATAAATCGTCAAACCAAGAGCTAAAACAGTTTTCAGAAAATCACCGATAAAGGTTATGATGAATCCTTTTTTGCCAAGAATTCTTCCGGCATTTCTTGCGCCAACAGTTCCACTGCTGATATTTCTTATATCCAGATTACTTAGAATCTTAACGAGATAGTATGCGCTACAAAAGCATCCAATTAGGTAGCTGTATAGAATTACGCAAATTAAATTGATGAAAAGTTCCATATTTTAGACTCCCAACTCCATGATTAGGTTAATAATTTTATCCTTAACTTTCTGATTTTTAATTTTTTCCATTACGTGTATTGCTTTAAGGGTTTTGAGATCTTTAGGCATCTCTGGATCCACCATAATACCATCCAGTCCTTCAAAGAAAAAATATGGTGAAACTTTTAGGATTTTTGATATCTCATAAAGTCTGCTGGCCGATATACGATTTTCACCACTCTCATATTTCTGAAGCTGCTGAAACGATATTTCTAGATCATATGATAATGAATATTGACTGATATTTAAAACTTTTCTGCGGAACCTTACTCTGCTTCCAATATGGCGATCTATATTGTTCATAATCATAAATTAGTTGTTGATTTAAAGAAAATAAAATGTTAATTTAACGGTGTTCAATTAATCTAATTAAACAGTGTAAAATTAAAATGGCAAGAAGAAATGATCATACAAAAGAAGAAATCAGGGAAATGGTAGTTTCATCTGGTTTGAATCTTATAAAGAATTCGGGATTCTCTGGTTTCAGCACGCGCCAAATCGCGAAAGAAATTGGTTACACGGTTGGAACCCTTTATAATGTTTTTGATAATTACGATGATATCGTTTTACACATTAATGCAGCAACACTTGATGATATGGGGAAATTCATTGAAGAGGGCCTTAATCCAAAACTAAAAAATGCAAAGGCCATTAAGCAGCTTGCAAAGCTTTATATCGATTTTGCTCATAAAAATCGTAATAGCTGGAGCGCTCTATTTGAATATAACATACCCCCCGAGTTAGATTTGCCCAAGTGGTATAATCAAAGAATAGAAAAGCTTTTTAGTATTGTTGAGAGTCTATTATCAGAATTTATCAGCAAAAAATCAGAAGCTTTAAAGCATGCAAAAGTAATTTGGGCAAGTATTCATGGAATTTGTGTGTTAAGCCTAACGCAAAAATTGAATGTTGCAGGAACTGCATCTGCTGAAATTTTAACTGATTCTTTAATAGAGAATTATTTGCGAGGTCTTGAAAAATGATCCGCAAATTTTTCTCTATCTTAACATGTAACCCGTTGCTAGCTTCAAACACTATTCAAGCTTCAGAACTCAAGAATGATGGTGATTATGTTGTGATTTTGCACGGCATCGCAAGATCAAATAAGCATATACAAAAACTTGCTATCTACCTACAAAAAGATGGATTTGATGTAATTAATTTAAATTACCCTTCCACGACTTACAAGATTGAAGATCTAACAGAAATTATAAATAAAGAAATCTCTGAGAGAGTTACCGAAGAAAAGCCAATACATTTCATTGGATATTCAATGGGCGGGTTAATGGTTCGCGCATTAATTCATAGGTATAATTACAAAAATCTTGGAAAAGTTGTTCAATTAGCACCGCCAAATCAAGGTAGTGAAGTTGCAGATTTTGTAAAAAACTTTTGGTCTTACAAAAAAATATATGGACCGGCGGGACAACAGCTAATTGCTAATCAAAATGCGGTAAAACACCTTTTTGGCGAAGTGAATTACGAGCTTGGGATTATTGCGGGGAATACAACTATTGATCCAATTTCATCAGTAATAATTCCCGGAGAAAATGATGGCAAGGTTGCGGTTGAAAGAACTAAGTTAGAAGGAACGAAGGATCATATTGTTGTAAGCGCATCTCACACTTTCTTTCCATCAAACAAAGAAGTTCAGAACCAAACCTTACACTTTTTAAAAAACGGTAATTTTAAACATTAGAAATATGCAAAACCAATCCCAGTTACTGAAATCAAAAAGATTCTTGCCTCTTTTCATCACCCAATTTTTCGGAGCATTTAACGACAATGTTTTCAAAAACGCTTTTCTGATTTGGTTTACTTATGATGTGGCGCAGAAGTTAGGCATGAATGCACAAATTATGATAACTATTACTTCTGGCTTATTTATTTTGCCATTCTTTCTCTTTTCCGCTCTTGCTGGTCAACTTGCTGATAAATATGAAAAATCAAAATTAGTTCAGATCATAAAAATCGCTGAAATTTTGATTATGGGCTTTTCTTTCATCGGATTTTACTTTGAAAATATTAATTTACTTCTGGCTCTGATATTTTTGATGGGGGTTCATTCAACATTTTTTGGCCCGATCAAATATAGCCTACTTCCAGAGCATCTAAAAGATAAAGAATTGGTGAGTGGTAATGCTTTAATTGAGGGGGGAACTTTTCTTGCAATATTGTTTGGTACAATAATTGGTGGTGTTACAATTCGCAGTGAAAATGGTATTGAAATTATTTCTATTGCAGTAGTGTCTTTTGCAATTATTGGTTATTTAAGCAGTCGCTTTATTCCAAAGTCTCCAACTGGTGATCAGAATCTTAAAATCAGTTTTAACATCGCATCACAAACTTGGAAAATTATTAATTATGCTAGGAAAGAAAACACGGTTTGGCTCTCAATAATAGGTATCTCGTGGTTCTGGTTCATTGGTGTTACTTTCCTGTCACAATTTCCAATCTACACCAAAAACATCATCAGTGGCGATGAATATATCGTTACTTTATTCCTATCAATTTTCTCAATTGGAATTGGGATTGGATCAGTGTTGTGCAACAAACTTCTCAAGGGAAAAATCGATGGACGGCTTGTGCCATTTGGCTCAATAGGAATCACAATTGGTATAATTATTTTTTGTGCTGCGAGTTATTTTTATAATTTATCAATAACTCCGGATCATTTGCTCGGCTTAAAAGAGTTTTTATCGGTCAATATTTATAGTTGGTTTATCATCTTGGGATTGCTTATAATCGCGGTATGTTCTGGTGTCTATATTGTTCCACTTTATGCCATAATGCAGCATCGCTCTGAAGGAAAATATCTATCACGCATCATTGCTGCTAACAATGTTTTAAACGCCTTATTTATGGTGATTTCAAGTATTAGTGTGGTCGCTTTGTTTAAGCTGAATTTCAGTCTTTTGCAAATTTTCCTGTTAGTTGGAATCATCAATATTTTTGTTTTTTTCACCATTAAAAAAATCGTTAAACAAAAAATTTCCAGGAGACTTTGAAAATGCTTAAGAACTTACTCAAAAAATTTTTAACCAAACTTTATAGAATCGAAATTAAAGGTTTAGAAAATTATGAAAAAGCCGGAAAACGGGTTTTAATTGTTGCAAATCACCTTTCATTTTTAGACGCGATTTTGCTCGCAGTTTTTCTTCCGGAAAAGCCGATGTTTGCGGTTAATACTTTCATTGCTGGTAAATGGTGGATGAAGCCATTCTTAGCTTTGGCAGATACTTACGCTCTTGATCCAACCAACCCAATGGCAACCAAAAGTCTGATTAACGAAATTAAAAAAGATAAAAAATGTATTATATTTCCTGAAGGGCGAATCACTGTTACTGGATCTTTGATGAAAATCTATGAAGGTCCAGGAATGATTGCAGATAAAACGGATGCTATGATTTTGCCGGTTCGACTTGATGGTGCGCAGTACACACCTTTTTCACGTTTAAAAGGCAGAGTAAAAATTCATCTATTTCCAAAAATTACTCTGACGATTTTAAAGCCAGTGAAATTTGAAGTTGAAAAAGAAATCGCTGGAAGAGCTAGACGCGCGGCTAATGCTGATAAGCTTTATGACATTATGACGGATATGTTGTTTGAAAGCTCCGACTACAAAAAAACTTTATTTGAATCACTTCTTGATGCTCGTAAAATTCATGGAGGAAATCATTCAATTATTGTTGATGTTGAGCGTAAAGCGGTAACCTATAACCAGTTGATTGCTCGTTGCCTAATACTAGGAAAGAAGATTTCTCAAGATACTAAGCATGGTGAATATATCGGCTTCATGTTACCCAATATGGTTTCAAGCATTGTTACATTTTTTGCGATGCAAGCTTTTGGCAGAGTACCGGCAATGTTAAATTTTTCTACGGGTGGTCAAAACTTTATCGCGGCTTGCAATGTAGCAAAAATCAAAACCATTTATACCTCACAAAGATTTGTTGATGGCGCGAAGCTAAGTCATTTAATTAAGCTAGCTGAGAAAGAGGGAATCAAGATTTCTTACTTAGAAGATATTAGGGGAAAAATCACTCTCATCGATAAGATTTTCGGACTTGTAAAATCAAAATTCATTAGCTGTAGTTTTAAAAAAATTAACAGCTCTACATCAAATGATCCGGCGATAATTCTATTTACATCTGGCTCGGAAGGAACGCCCAAAGGGGTGGTTTTGAGTCATGAAAACATTCAGGCAAATCGTTTCCAACTTGCCTCAAGAGTTGATTTTGGCAGTAAAGATGTGGTGTTTAACGCTTTACCAATTTTCCATTCATTTGGTTTAACTGGCGGAACATTACTTCCGATTTTAGCGGGCATAAAAACTTTCTTTTATCCATCTCCGCTTCATTATCGCATCGTGCCAGAGTTAGTTTATGACACTAATGCCACCATCATGTTTGGAACAAATACTTTTCTTGGAGGCTATGCCCGCTTTGCTCACGCCTATGATTTTTATAGCCTGCGCTACGTATTTGCTGGAGCGGAAAAATTAGATGAAGAAACCAGAAAAGTTTGGTCAGAAAAATTCGGCGTCAGGATTTTTGAAGGTTATGGCGCAACCGAAACCTCTCCAGCTTTATCAACCAACACACCGATGCATAATAAACCGGGAACTGTCGGCAGATTAATGCCCGGCATAAAATTTAAACTTGAAGAAATTGCCGGAATTACAGACGGAAAGAGGTTATTGGTTTCCGGTCCAAATGTGATGAAAGGCTATTTTCTGGCATCAAGTCCTGGCGTTATAACTCCACCACAAGATGGTTGGTACGACACTGGTGACATTGTTGCAATTGATGATAAAGGTTTCATTTCAATAAAAGGCCGAGCCAAACGCTTTGCCAAAATTGCTGGTGAAATGGTTTCGCTAACCGCAACCGAAGTTAACATTGCCAAAATCGATCCAAAATCAGCACATGCAATTGTGGCAATTCCAGATCCTAAAAAAGGCGAACAATTAATTTTAATGACCACCAGCCAAAGTTTAAAACGCACTGATATTTCTACTTATTTTAAGGAAAATCAAATCACAGAATTATCGGTGCCGAAAGAAATTATTTTGGTTGAGAAATTGCCACTACTTGGCACTGGGAAGATTGACTACGTATCAGTAAAAAATTTAGTCGTAAATGCTAACTTATAAACACCACTCTTATGAAGAAATTTCAGTCACTAATTATCATATTCTCACTTTTATTTAATTCTGGATGTATCACTGCAGAAATGTGGAAGAAAAAGGAATATTACGACGATACCATCAAACAATACTTGATTAGCGAAGATGGAAATAAAGTGGTCTTTTTAGGAAAAAAATATCACTATATTTTCGATGATAACTCTGGCATCATAAAACAGCTACTTAATTGGAACAAAAGGCAAAAACTGGTAATGAATATTTATGATTTTGAGGCCATATCAGAAAATGATGTTAAATTGTCTGCATGGATAAGTAGTTCTTTTCAAAAGGAGTTATCAACCAAGAATTTAGAAAATTTATCAAAAGATGAGATGGACTTTCTTGTGAAGTTAGGATTTACAGACAAAAAATTGAGAAATGAGTACACACTTGGAAAGACACTTAATTTAAGTGGTATACGCTATTTACCAAAATCTGGTGTGGATTATAAAGTTGGCAACTCATCCCTAAATAAAGAGTACAAAGTTAGGGTTACAATTGGACATGACAGTACTTTGAACAAATCCAGAAAAATAGCTTTGACTCCTGTCACCGTAGCGGGTGACTCAATAACTATAGTTGTTGGAGCTGGTGTACTTGTTGTAACCTTAGCAATAGCTATTCCAATATTTATAGTTTTGAACACTGCTGCTGATATCAAAAAACATGCGCACCAAACTTTTTAAAAATCCTATGTGCAACAATTTAAAATCTTAAACTCTACCAGAAGTAAATAAAATTTTTAAATAATAAACCAGCAGTTGGTAGAATAATCTTTTTACTAAGAGATACTAAATTTGCAGTCGAAATTGACTGTAATCACCACACAAAATCCACCAAACCCAAAACCCACACCACAAATGAATAACCATTTATTCACTTAACTAAAGTATTTTCCTGATAAGGATTTTTGGACAATTCTTCTAAAATCTTAGTCAGCTCCGACTTTAAAATATTTTTTATTTCAAAAATATTAGTTTTACCAACTAGCTGCGGGGCAATGTGATCTGGCATGTTGAGAAGGAGATCTCTCGCTCTTCTTGCTGCGTTAAAAGCTGATGTTTTAACTTCCTCAATTGGGATGAGTTTTCCTGATTCTCTTTCAAATTGCAGCTTGGTTAATTTGGCGTTGTAATCTTCTCTGATAGCGCGGCTGCGGTGATAGGATATTTTGTCATCACTGCTATTATTGTCTGCTGAATTTCTTTGTTTGGCTGGGTTGGTGTTTTCAAGCCACTGAGCATCAGCTAATTCGGGGTTTAATTTCTTATTCTGATTTAAGGTAATTCGGCCAGTTTTTATAGCCTTTCTAACGGCGACCACGGAAATGTTGCGATGCTTAGCATATTCTTTTATTGAGAGCTCAAGTTTATCTTGTTTTAACTTGGATTTTTTTGAGATTTTGTTTTGTGAAGCATTGATTGGCATAGATTAGAGACAATATTTGTTATTAAAAAAGAAACCCAAAAACAAAATCTGACTGTAGAAAAGTTCTGCGGTTGCGCGTTACCCGCGAGAAAAATTTCGTCAAAGTACCTTTTTGTTTTTTGGTCATTCATCATGTTATGCTATAAAAAGCATCCCATACCCATACTATGGAGTGTTTTCACCCCCATAGTATATGGGGTTTACAACTACGGAACTTGGTTAAGACAGCCAAAGGCAGTAATATCAGAAGTTCTGCACTGCAAAACTTAATTTTTTTACTTAAGCGTTTTTAGATAGCTGCCGAACTTGAAAATAAGCAGTGAACACAAGGCTTGGCGCAACTTTACAAAACTAAGTTCCGCACGAGGTTGTTAATCTTTGCCGAACTTGTGCAAATAAAGAATCGGTAAGAAATATGTTATCACGAGCCATTGATTAACCTAAGTTTGGCAATTCTGCACCATTATAAATAGCGAGTTCGGCTTCAAGTTCCGCAATTTGATTGCTGACAAAATGCTATTCATTTTCTTCCCCTCTTTCTTCATCTTCATAATTCCAAATCACCTGATCATCATTTATTTCCATAGTATTACCAGTGTTTGGACATTTAAAATGAGTAGGCAAAACTTCTTGTGGCGCGTCATTACCAAAAGGAAATTCCATCCCTTCAACGCAAACGATGCCGAATTTTGAAGTTGAGGTTTGAAGCTTAAACTTCGCAAAATCTCGGCTATATTTGATGCAACCTTTGGTCGCCAAGATTGATATTCTTCTTCCGATTGAATCGATATAACCAAGCCCGCATTTATTCTCAAACTTCTCAGCAAATTGGTTGGAGGTGTAAACTCTGCCAGCCATGGCTTCTGACTTGATTAATTTGATAATCACATCTGATTTGCGATCTCTTTCAGCATCAAGCCTGTTGCCATATTATTTTCTAACTAAACGCTCGGAAAAAAGATTTAACTCGGTCCATTTATTATCAATTTTTTCTACGATTTTTTTGGGAAGTGCATTGCCGTTTCTCAGCTCAAAATGCAGATGAATTTTTGCCTCATATTCACTTGGACGATGTAAAAGTAATCCGCTGCTGTAAAAGCTTCTTAAACTGCCAGCGCCGCTAAGTGCTTGAAATGGATCTTCTTCAACATCCTTTTTTCTGATTTTTTTAGTGTGATGACAAAGAATAATTCCAGAATTGCTATTAACCAAAGCGCGCAACTTTTCGACGCGATTTTGCAAGAAAAACAACATCGAACTATTATCGTTTTCGCTGCCATTTTCGCCTCCATCAAAAACATTACGAATTGGGTCAATGCAGATAATATCTGGTCCGCCATCAGGAAAATCCTGCGAAATAGCTTTTTGTAGCGCAACAATTCCTTCATCATTTAAAATCATTTGAAGCTGCGAAGTAATGATAAGATTTCTTGAGGCTTTCAAAAAAATTTCTTCCGAAATTTTCAATTTTTCTATGCGCTCGCGTAAGTAGAAATATCCAATTTCAGTTTGCAGATAGAAAATTTTAAGCGGATGTGATGGCTTCAGCCCAAGAAAGCTTTCGCCTGCCGCCATGTGAGTTAGGAAATTGATCAAAAAATCACTCTTTCCAACTTTTGGCGCACCGCCGATAAGCAACATTCCAGCGGGAGTTAAAAGCCTTGGGGCAATAATATCTTCAGGCATTGGACGCTTATCATTTCTGAATTCTTCAAGCGAATTTCTTGGGATTCTTATTTCATGGCTTCGTGCTGATTCCAAAAAATTACTAATGTCAAAATTCTCCAGAACCGCATCGGAAGCGTCCCATTTGGATGGCTTATCTTTGGGAGGAGTTAAGATTGAAGTAAATGCAGCAATTCCTGCAAGATGAGCGCAAATTTTTTTGCCATAATCAATTCCCGCTGAATCGTTATCTGGCCAAATAATCACCTCTTTCCCAAAAAGTGGCGACCAATCGGTTTTACTGATCGGAGCATTTGCGCCAAACATTGCGGTTGTTGCAACAAAACCTTTTTCAATAAGCCGATCAGCGGATTTATCGCCCTCAACTAGGATAACTTTTTTGGCATTCAGAATTTGTGGAATATTGTAAAGCGGCCTTGGATTCGGTGATTTGGCTTTTTTGTTTTTTACATCCCAAACCCGAAATTCTTTGCCGTTTTCGGTGTCGTAACGATAAACACAGGCGATTAACTTTCCTTGTCCATCAAGGTAATTCCATTTAGCTGTTGGTTTGCCAAGATCTTTTTGTGAAGCAAAATCAGATATTCGATTTTTTTGAACATGTGAAGGGCTGCCAATCCAGTCACCAATATCCATCAAAACTTCGCCAAATTCTGATTTACTAAAACCACGAGCTCGTTCCCATAAACTAAAAATATCGCCACCTTCATTTTCGGCAAAATCAAACCACTTTCCCTGATTTTCTCCTTTCAGATCGACAATCAAACTTTTGCCCGATTCTCCATTTGCACTGCCTATGTGAAAGCGGTGGTTATTAATATGACCTTTAGGGAAAAGATAAAAAAGAGCATCTTGAACTGAGCTTAGCAATTGCGCCCTGATTGCCTCTTTATCAATTTTTCTTGGCAGATCTCCTTGATTTTCTGCACTGTTAAAATCTAACATATTTTTGAGAATTATCGGTAATTTTTAGTGAATTTTGTGCTATGCTTGATCTCTCTCGATTCTAGCCATTGATCAAATGACGCTTTGGAATAAACTATAACCCTGCCAAATTTTGTTTTTGGTGGCACGCGGTTTCTTCTGTGACAATGGTCTACCCGTAATGTGGAGACATTTTTTCCTAAAAATGCGGCCATTTCTTCTTCGCTATAATAGCCTGGCGGAGTGGTAATTTTAGTCATTTTCACCTCCTATTTTTTCAAATAAGATTGTGCTAAAGCCCTTTAAACACAAGGTCGTTTCTGGTTTTTTGTTTCGATTTTTTATTGTTGTCCTCACACAAGTTTTTAATAATGTGAGCTAAGGTTAAAAAATGAGGGGTATGAAAATCGGTATGGTAGTGGTATTAAAATCGGTATTAATTTTCATACGCTTTTTCATACGGCTTTCTATACGCCTTAGAAAATCAGATAAAATCGACAGTATAAGAAGGGTCTACTAGCATGGTTGCAAGGGTAATTGTTGGTAATTTTGGAAGTAGCGACTAGTTTAATGGGATTTTGGTTCATTACCAAAACAGCTATTGTAAAGAAAGAGGCTGGCTACAAATTTTCTAACTTAGAAAAGTTTAAGAAGTTGATTGCGAAATCTAGAGTGGATATGAAATCTAGAGTGGATAAAAGGGAAAATAACGGACACCAGACGGACACCAAATAAAAACTAAATTTTAGGAAATTCTGCCAAGCCTTGATGGGAAATGGTGGAGCTATCGAGATTCGAACTCGAGACCTCTTGCATGCCATGCAAGCGCGCTACCAACTGCGCTATAGCCCCATACTTATTGAAAGTGAAGGTTTTGATTATAGTTATGTGATATAAATTTTCAAGCTAACTATTTTTTAGCAAACATCCTCAATTTTTTTACCAGCGATTTTTTCTTTTAAAACCATATTAACTTTTCGTAAAACTAAATTTTCTGCGGCTTTTGATAATTCTCCTTGAGCAAGCAAAATAGCGTCTTTTGAGGTTTTTGTTTTTATTTCTTTTTCTAAAATTTTCAATTTTTCTTCAATCAGTTTTTGTTCATTTTCATCAATTAAATTTAATGAATTTTTTAGATCATTTTGAATAATTACCACATCTTGCATTGCATCAGTTGCAGCTTCAATGAGTAAGCGGTTGGTGATGTCGTTTTGTGAATTTTTTATTGAATCAAGCAGCATTTCTTTTACTTGATTTTGATCTAAATGATAGCTTGGTTTTACTTCAATTTCTTGTTTGATTTTAGTAATTTTTTCTTCAGCCATAACCGTTAAAAGTCCGTCAGCATCAAGTTTGAAAGTGATTAAAACCCTTGCCATTCCTGCTTTCATTGCTGGAATTCCTTTTATTTCAAAATTTGCTAAGCTGCGACAATCTTTTGCTAATTCTCTTTCGCCTTGAACGATATGAAATTTCATGCCGGTTTGGTTGTCTGCGTAAGTTGTAAATTCCTTAGCGTAAGCGGTTGGAATGCTAGAATTTCTATGGATAATTTTTTCGGTGATGCCGCCCATCATTTCAATTCCAAGTGATAATGGATTTACATCAAGCAGTAAATTATTAGAATTTCCAGATAGGTTATTGGCTTGTAAAGCCGCTCCCATGGCTACTACGCGGTCGGGATCAAGGTTGGTTAGAATTTTTTCTGCTCCAAAAATTTCTGCTAATTTTTTTCTGATTAATGGAATTCTGGTTGAACCGCCAACTAATATTACGCCTTTGATTTGTGCGGCTTCAAGCTCTAAATCATCAATTAGGTTGGTGGTTAGTTTGATGGTTTTTTCGATTTTTTGGGCGATTAGATTTTCGAAATCATTATAGGTAAAATTGATGTTTACATGAACGATTGGAAGGGATTGCAAATCCCTTCCAGCATTAGAATCGCCGCCAACAACAGATTGTGTATCCTGCTTAGACAGGTTTGACATGACATCTAGTTTATTAGGGCTTGAAATCTTGCCTCCAGCAAGCTCATTAGAGCTAAGCTCTTCCTTAATTTTCCTAGCCTGAATTTTACTTAAATGTGGAAATTTTTGTACAATTAAATCATCAAAATCATCGCCGCCAAGTTGATTATCGCCAGCAACTCCTAAAACTTTAAAAACACCAGTTTGCATTTTTAAAATCGAAACATCAAAAGTTCCGCCGCCCAAATCATAAACGCAGTAAAGACCTTGAGAAGAATTTTCTAAACCATAGGCAAGTGCTGCAGCCGTAGGCTCATTAACCAATCTTACAACTTCTAAATCTGCTAAATTAGCTGCAAGTTTTGTCGCATTTTTTGCTGCTTCATCAAAATAAGCTGGAACTGTAATTACAGCTTTATATATTGCTGTGCCCAATTTTTTTTCAGCAATATTTTTTAAGTATTTTAAAATTTCACCCGATATCTCTTCTGGTCTTATTTTTCTAGCGCCAATGCCAATTCTTAAAACCTTATCATCAATAATTGGAAAAGAAAATTTTTCATTTTTTACATCATCAAAATTTTTCCCCATTAATCTTTTAATTGAAGATATTTTAATATCAGCATCTATGTTTTTACCAACTCCTGCAAGGCTTCCATCATCATTATAATTAACGATAGATGAAATCATATCATCACCATTTTCATTTGTTAAAATTTCTACTTTATTATTTTTTGTAATTCCAACCAATGAATTCGTGGTTCCAAGATCAATACCAATAATAATTTGATTTGATTCTTGAGTTTCTTTACTTTGTCCTGGTTCGCTAATTTGTATTAATGCCAATTTACAACTCCCATAAAAATGCTGCTGCTTTATAATCAGCATTAAAATCTTGATATTTTTCAAATATAGTTATTTGATTAATTCTTGCTCTTGCGGTTTCTTGCTCTCTAATATTGATTAAAAAGAAATCGCTGCCGCCTTGCTTAAACCAGATCGGAAGAGCA
>CALBSF010000136.1 GCA_937927795.1 uncultured Rickettsiales bacterium | reverse complement strand
TATACCAAACCCTAAATCTATACTCCCATTTTTACTTCGTCTTTTTGGTATAAAATTTAAGTAAAAAGCCTTATATATATCCTGATACATGTGTCTTTTTACTTAAATTTTATACTCAAAAATCTTTTGTAAAAAAGGGTCAATAGATATTAGATTTGGTATAAGCTTAAAATCCAAGACTATAATTAAAATAAACCATGGTTGAATTGGCATTATTTAGCTGCTGTTTGCCATAAAAAAGACTCGAAGAAATTCTTTGATTATTTGCAAAATCATAAGAAATTTCGCCATTAAAAAAAGCGCGATTAGTTCTTAAGTTAGATGATTTATAAGAAAAGCTTGGTAATGATTGAATTTTTCCAGAATAGTTATCTAGAGATGCTGAGAGGTTGTGTTCCATTCCGCCTCCAATCATTAAATTTGTATCTTTTGCAACGGGCATTGATAAATTTAATGCCAAAATCGCTGCAGTGGTTTTTTGTTTAAATTTATCGTAAGAAACGGGGAAACTTATATCACTGTTTTCTGTGTAACCATTTCTGTTAAGTTCAGTGTGTCTAATTCCAATGCTTGGAATAATTTGAAATTTATTTTTTAATTTAAAGCTTTGTGAAATTGAGGCAAGAATACCTTTGCTATTTAACCCAGCACTACCACTTCCAGCTTCAGAGCCATATAATAATTCTCTAGTGGCATTGATATTTGCTTTGTTGTAAGAAGCGGCAATTTTAAAATTTAATCCCGAGCCATCTTTATTTTGTGAGATGTTGGCAAAAATTGATGACATTGGAGTTTTGTTGGAAATAGAAATTTGCGCTGGATTATGATCGGCAGCTTGTTGGTCTAAAGAAAAACCGACTCTCAAAAGTGGGTTAATTTTATAAGCAACTCTTAAGATTCCAGAATAATCTTGAGTAAAATTATTTTTATTAACCGCAGAATATCTAGTGCTAATCCCTAGGCAAAAATTATTGCTACCAAATTTATTACAATCTTGATTTAAGCTATTATTTAGAACTGCGCTTTTTAAGTTAATCATAGAATTTATTTTTGCCGCATTAATTTGAGCTGAGATATAAGTATTTTCTCTGTCAACCATATTACCTTCGCCACCATTATTACTTTCGGCATCAGGGTTGCTAGAGCGATAAATGAAGCCGCGAGTATTACCTTCATTGGTTTTGTAGGATCCAACAATTATTGAGCCGTCAGCGGAGATATCATTGGCTCTTGAGCTTATTCCAAGATTTCCTAAACTGGCCATTTGCCCGTCTTTATATTTAAACGCGCGATCATTATTGGTGCTGCCCGTAATTCCTGATCTGCCAACGATGATTGATCCATCAGCCGACATTGCTGTAGCCTCGGAATAATTGTTACCACTTAATACTCCAAGATCAGTCATTTGGGCAGTTCCAACATCATATTTAAAAGCATGAGCGGGTGCGTCAATAACCTCGAGATATCCAATTCCAGTTGAGAAAAGTTCAACATCACTAACGTGACCAACCACCACTGCCCCATTATCCGAAACCCCAGAAGCTTCGTAATTTCCATTTACAAAAGCTGGGAGAGTTCCCAGGTCTGTGGTTGTTGAAGTGTTGGATTCAATATTTATAAAGGCATGAGTTTTATTTAAGGAATCATAGCTATTTCCAACCGTTACCGATCCATTAGCAGAGGTTGCAACGGCATATGAACCATTTGTAAAATCAGCTAACGAATCAAGATCTGTTATTCCAGATTCTTTATATTTGAAGGCTTTTTGTAATAAACCATCCATATAACCACCAACTATAGTAGAGCTATCTTTTGAAATCGCATAACCAAAAGCTTCATTAAGAGATGTGGTTATCTCTCTTAAGTTACCATCTTTATTAAATGTAAAAACTCTACTTACAAAAGGAGGAGTACTTGAATCGTCATACACATTATATAAAACAATGCCATCATTAGAAACTCCAGCCGTCCAAGTTTCATAATGATTGCCGGTATAAATATCATCAAAAACTACTTCATCATTTCCATCATTTTTATAAACATAGCCATTTCTACGAGTGCCATCAGATGAGTTCATAGAAATTACTGAGCCGTCATTAGAAATTCCGGATAAAGAAAACACAGTTCCTCCTGCTGTAATATTATAAACATCGTTAGTGCCATCATATCTAAAAGCAGTATCATAATTGGTTATAATATGATTTTTGGAGACGCCTCCAAAAACAAGCCCATTGCCAGAAATGATGTCTATGCTATAATCTTTGTTATTTGATCCGATTATTGCTGAATCAGGATAAGAAATAGTTGTAGCTGCGAATAGGGTTTTGGTGATGAGTGGTAAAATAATGTACAAAAATCTTTTCATATTAAATTATTTTTTAAATATTTCTTTAAATAATTGATTGGTGAAAATAAACGGGTAAAGATGTTAGATTCGTTTTCTTTAAAGTAAAATTAAATATATTTATTAAATAATGTTAAGTAATGTTAAAAAACCATCCTTT
>CALBSF010000135.1 GCA_937927795.1 uncultured Rickettsiales bacterium | reverse complement strand
GGGGAGAGGGTTAGGGTGAGGGTGATTATCTTAAGATAGCACCAGAGGTTATATAGTTATTAAATATATTTCAAATCCTATGAAAAGCCTTGATTTCCAAGGCTAAGTCATAATATTTTTTTGGAATTTCAGTTTTTGCTAAAATCCAATCGTAAATCATCATGTCGTCTTCTTCAATAAAACTGCGATATAATTCTAACTTTTTATCATCAAACTCATGATGTTTTTGATTAAAAAAAACACCGAGCAAAATGTCCGTTTCCTTACAACCGCGATGATTTGAGCGATATGATAATTGTTTTAGTAAAATTTCTTTATCCATTAATTAATGATTTTATTTTATTGGTCAAGTTTATTGCGTCATTTTCTGAGTATGGAGCGGCTTCTTTAAAGCCCCAAACTGGCTTTGGAAAAGCAATATCATTTTTAAATCTAGCAATTACATGAATGTGAAGTTGACTTACAATATTACCTAAATTAGCAATATTAAGTTTATCAGCCAAAAAATTTTCTTTTAAAATTTTTGCAATTAGGTTAATTTCTGCTAATAAAATTTTTTGATCTTCAAATGAAAGATCGGTAATTTCAACTAAATTTGGTTTTTTTGGCACCAAAATTAACCATGGATAATTGCTATCATTCATTAATAAAAGATGCGATAATTTTAAATCACAAATAAATAATGTGTCGGCCTTTAATTTAGAATCAAGAATAAACATAAAAAGTGTTAAAAAGTCTTACAATTCAAAATATTGTTTTAATTGATAAATGTGAAATTGAATTTTCTTCTGGTTTTTGCGTTTTAAGTGGCGAAACCGGTTCTGGAAAATCAATTTTACTTGATGCTCTTGGTCTTAGCATCGGTTTTCGCTCTAATTTACGCCTAATTGGTGGCGAAGAAAATAAAGCGTCAGTCTTAGCTTTGTTTGATATTACAAATAATTTAAATTGTCAAAAAATTTTACAAGAAAATGATTTAATTGATAGTGAAAATCCAAATGAACTTAGAATTAGAAGAGTTGTTCAAGAAAATTCATCTTCAAAAGCCTATATTAACGACATTGCAATTGGCATCAATATTTTAGCCAAAATTGGAGAAACTTTAATTGAAATTCACGGCCAACATGACCAAGGCGGGCTTTTAAATTCAAGCTGTCATATTGAAATTTTAGATGAATTTGCTTTAAATCATGATCTGCTTAAAGATTTAAAAAAATCTTATGAAAATTTAAAAGAAATTGATGAAAAAATTTCAGAATTAAAAAATAAGAAAGAGCAAGCCGTAAGAGAAAAAGATTATTTAGATCATGTGGTTAGAGAGCTTGAAAATGCTGATGTTAAGGCGGATGAAGAAAATATATTAGTTGCAAAAAAAGATCGCTTAATTGCTAAAGAAAAAATTATTAACTTTTTAAATGATGTCAAAACAAACCTTTTAGAGTCTAACTCGCAGCTGCTTTTAGCGCAAAAAACTTTAATTAGAAATCAAAATGTAATTAATAATTTTCTTGGTGAAAAAAAAGCTGATTTTGAAAAATTAAGTGAAAAACTTGATGAACAAAATAATGCCATTGACCTTGAAATATCAAT
>CALBSF010000134.1 GCA_937927795.1 uncultured Rickettsiales bacterium | reverse complement strand
GCAATTCTTGATGACAATCTTTTCATGATCTCTCCAGCCGCACCATTTCCAGCATCCCAAGCAATTTTTAATTTTCTTCTTGGCTCAAATTCATCTAATTCATCAAGCAATCCGCTTTGACTTTGAGCCAAAACGCAGTCAAATAAAAGTCTTTCGATATAATCTTCACTAATGTCAACAGCATCAAGACTTCCAAGTCCTTCGCTAAAATCACCAACTGCGGCCGTTTTTGCCAAATCTAAAATATCTTGCCCAAAAAATGGTCGATCTTTTAGGGTTATTTTAAAGCCATTATGATCTCTTGGATTATGAGAACCTGTAACCATAATTCCCGCATCACAGTTCAAAAAATAAACCGAAAAATAAAGCATCGGCGTTGGCCCCATTCCAACATCGATCACCTCTATGCCAGATTCAATTAAAGCATTAATAAGCTCATTTTTTAAAACTGGAGAACTAAGCCTTCCATCGCAAGCAACTGAAATTTTTTTCTTACCACTTTTATGCAAAAAACTAGCAAATGCTTTTCCTAAAAAATAAGCATCAGCATCAAAAAGCGTCTGACCATAAATGCCGCGAATATCGTAAGCACGAATGATTGATGGGTGAAATTTATGTGTCATAAAATTTAATTATTAATTTTTCCAACATTTGGTGAAGAAGCGCTGGCAAATCTTTTTTGTTCCATTCTTCCCGCCAAGTAAGCTGCCCTGCCCGCTTCAATTGCAAGTTTCATAGCATGAGCCATTAAAATTGGATTTTTCGCTTTAGCAATTGCCGTGTTCATTAAAACACCATCGCAGCCAAGCTCCATAGCTATCGCCGCATCAGAAGCGGTTCCAACTCCAGCATCAACCAACACCGGAACTTTTGATTGCTCAACAATAAATTCTATATTTAAACGATTTTGAATTCCAAGACCAGAACCAATCGGAGCCGCTAGTGGCATGATTGCACAGCATCCAATATCCTCCAACTCTTTTGCAACTATCGGATCATCAGAAGTATAAACCATCACTTCAAAACCATCTTTGATCAATAATTCCGCTGCCTTAATAGTTTCAATAACTTTTGGATAAAGTGTTTTTTCATCAGCCAAAACTTCTAATTTTACCAAATTCCATCCACCGGCTGCGCGGGCTAAACGCAAGGTTCTAACCGCATCATCAGCAGTAAAACATCCAGCAGTATTAGGAAGATAAACATATTTTTTTGGATCAAGAAAATCTTGCAACATCGGCTCACCTTTTTTCTCGATATTTACCCTTCGAACAGCAACAGTAACAATCTCGGCCCCACTAGCCTCAATCGCATTTTTAGTTTCCCCAAAATCCTTATATTTTCCAGTTCCAACTAAAAGACGAGAGGTGAATTTATGATTAGCAATAGTAAAAAAATCTGTGGTCATATTTTAATTTATGGTTGAATATTTTGCTTATAAAATAGACCCCTCTTATATCCCAAACTTCCCCGGAAATACAGTAATCAAAAATAATACAAGTGGGGCAACCAACATCATTCCATCAAGTCTATCAAGCACTCCACCATGCCCAGGAATAATATTGCCAGAATCTTTAACTCCAAATATTCTTTTAAATCTAGATTCCATCAAATCACTAGCTTGCTCAACCAAGGCAACCAAAGCGCTTAGGAAAATAAAAAATAAAAATCCGCCGGAAAACATAAATGAGCTAATAAATCCAAGCAACATACTCGCAACAACGCCGCCGATCAAGCCTGACCAAGTTTTATTTGGGCTAATTTCTGGACAAAGTTTTTTTCCACCAAAAGTTCTGCCTGAAAAAAATGCAAAAATATCTGTAGTCCAAATAATTGCAAACATCCAAAATAAAATATCAACATCATGCAAGCGAATTTTAATCACTGAATACATTGGAATTGCAATATAAAATAAACCAATTAACTGCCACTTCAGCTGATCTTTTTCTTTAACGCCTTTGATTAAATTAAGCCACTCAAAAACCATTAAAATTGTTAAAACAACAGCTAAAAATAAAAATGCATTTATACGTTACCGCATAATTGATGGTGCTTTACGCAACAAACACAAACGTTATCCTTCTAAACAAGATTTAATAGAGGCTTGTCAAGGTTTGGGTAGTGTGAGCGCTCGCACTATTGATAGTGATATTTACGACATGAAGTTT
>CALBSF010000133.1 GCA_937927795.1 uncultured Rickettsiales bacterium | reverse complement strand
CCCTGAAAGAGGAGGATGATTAGATCCAGGCTTTTTAAAGAGCCATGCAACACCACCACCCCGTCCACATTTTATGCCTTATTATTCAGCCTTCCACCAATCCTAAGTCTCAGCGCATTTAATTTAATAAACCCTGCCGCATCTTTTTGATCGTAAACTGAATCTTCTTCAAAAGTTACATGAGCTTCTGAATATAGGCTTTTTGCGGATTCGCGACTTACTACGCTTGCCGATCCTTTATAGAGTTTTAGTTTTACTTTTCCTTCTACATTAGTTTGAGACTTATCTATTAAGGCTTGAAGCATTTCTCTTTCCGGCGAGAACCAAAAACCGTTATAAATTAAGCTAGCATATTTTGGCATTAATTCGTCCTTTAAATGTGCGGCTTCGCGGTCTAAAGTGATTGATTCTATGGCGCGGTGAGCTGCTAGTAAAATTGTTCCACCCGGGGTTTCATAAACGCCTCTTGATTTCATGCCCACAAAGCGATTTTCAACTAGGTCTAAGCGTCCGATTCCATTAGCTCCACCTAATTCATTTAACTTAGTAAGTAAAGCAGCCGGTGATAATTTTACGCCGTCAATTGCCACTGGATCACCATTTTTAAACTCAATTTCAATAAAAGTTGGCTCATTTGGCGCCTTTTCAGGATCAACCGTTCTTTGATAAACATATTCTGGAGCCGCCTTGCTTGGATCTTCTAAAACTTTTCCTTCCGATGAAGTATGTAACAAATTAGCATCAACCGAATATGGAGCTTCGCCGCGCTTGTCTTTAGCAACAGGAATTTGATTTTTTTCAGCGTAATCAATTAGCTTCGTACGAGAAGTTAAATCCCACTCTCTCCACGGCGCAATGATTTTAATATCTGGTTTATTAGCATAATATGAAAGCTCGAAGCGAACCTGATCATTTCCTTTGCCAGTTGCGCCATGCGCCACCGCATCAGCACCAACCATTTTAGCGATTTCAATTTGCCTTTTGGCAATTAGTGGTCTTGCAATCGAAGTTCCAAGCAAATAAACACCTTCATAAACTGTATTGGCTCTAAACATAGGAAAAACATAGTCTCTAACGAATTCTTCTCTTAGATCTTCAATAAAAATTTCTTTTACACCAAGCATTTGTGCTTTTTTTCTAGCCGGCTCAAGCTCTTCACCCTGCCCTAAATCAGCGGTAAAAGTAACCACTTCGCAGTCATAATTTTCCTGCAACCATTTTAAAATTACTGAAGTGTCTAATCCACCCGAATAAGCTAAAACTACTTTTTTTATTTTTTGAGTCATTATCAGAATTACTAGCCAAGTCATCAGAGTATTTTTCTTTCTCCTTCTTTTTTACCATATTGTTAATTTCTAATTCCTCTTCAAAAGTAAAAAAGTTCTTATTCGCTATAGTGTTCATGAAGTCCATGTTTATTTTGAGAATATTTTGAAGAACTATTATTGCTGTGTTAACTTCTCTCATAAGACTTTGGTCCATGGGCTGTTTAGTAGTCACCTCGTAGAATGAAAAAATTACTTTGTTAACATCCGAAAGC
>CALBSF010000132.1 GCA_937927795.1 uncultured Rickettsiales bacterium | reverse complement strand
ATGCGGAATAAAAGGCGCAAAAAGTTTTAGAATTCTATTTAAACAAATTTTTAAAGTTAAAATTGCACTTAATTGTTTTGCTTTTATTTGTTCTTTTTGTAAGTCGCTAAAATCAATACCAGCAAGCTTTTCAGCCGCTAAGCCATAAGATCTAACTTTGCAAATTTCTAAATAATTATCACAAAAATCTTTCCAGAAAAATTCTTCGATTGCCTCACGAGCTCTAGCATATTCAAACTGCTCAAAACTTTCTGTAGCTTTTTTTACAGTTAAATGAAGTTTTGATAAAATCCATAAATCAGCAGATTCAGTAATTGAAGAATTAACATTAGACTCATTTAACAAAGCAAAATTCATCGAAGCAAATTTTGATGCATTAAATAATTTTGTAATTAATTTTTGTCCAATTTTAAATACCTCTTCGCTATAGGCGGTGTCCGCTCCCAAATGCGATGTTGATGCCCAGTAGCGAACAATATCAGAGCCTTTTTCTTCAATTAAAGAAGTTGGGGTCACCACATTTCCTTTTGATTTACTCATCTTGGTTTTATCTGCTGCAAGGCACCATCCAGAAATCATCAAATTTTTCCATGGAATTGAATTTTGATGAAGCAGGGATTTTGCAATAGTGTAAAATGCCCAGGTGCGAATAATTTCATGCGCCTGAGGCCTTAAGTCAGCAGGAAATAATTTATTATGGCGATCGCGATCAAAGCTGATATCATCAGAAATTCCTTTAGAAGAAAGTTGTGGGGAAATCGACGAAGTCGCCCAGGTGTCCATGATGTCGGTTTCTGCAGTAACTTCATCGCGCGAATATCCTTTTGGCAAATCAACATTTGGATCACAAGGAAGCTGATCAACATCAGCAACTAAAATCTTACCTTCCTCACCTACCCGCTTAGAATACCAAACCGGAAAATTTACTCCAAAAAATCTCTGACGAGAAATACACCAATCCCAAGAAAGCCCATCAATCCATTGATCAATACGCACCTTCATGTAGTCAGGATACCAATTACACTGCGCCGCCTTTTGTTTTAATTCTTCTTTTTTATCAAGAACTTTTATGAACCATTGAGGCACAACCAAAATTTCAATTGGAACTCCTGAACGCTCCGCACATTTTACTGCGCGAGTAATTTTTTCTTGTTTTAACAACAAGCTCGGAAAATCACCCTCCCCTTGAGGGAGGGTCGAAGTCGCTTGCGACTTCAAGGAGGGGTCAGCCAAGCTAAGATTAGAATAAATAAGATCCAACACCTCATTCATATTTTTAAATATTTCATGATTCCAAAATCTTAAAACTTTGAAACCAGATTTTTCTAAAAATTCAGTTCTTGATTTGTCGTATTTTTTTGAGGATTCTTCATTATGCTGTTCGCCATCAAGTTCTAATACAAGATTTTTTTCAAAACAAACGAAGTCTACTATGTAGTTTTCAATTGGTTGCTGCCTTCTAAATTTATAGCCATTTAATTGCTTATCTCTTAAGTAGTGCCATAATAAACCTTCGGCATCAGTTTGATTTGATCTTAACTCTTGGGCTCTTGATAGAATTTCTTTTGAATAGAATCTTGTTGCTTGGACGAGATTTTGACCCCCCACCGAAGGGCTGTCGCCCTTCGACTCCCCCTCAAGGGGGGAGTGATTAGATCGAGTGTTTTTTAGAGCTTCTATTATTGCATCTTTTGCTTGTTTTATGTTTAGATATTTTCTTTCAGGAATTCCATGACCAAAAAAATTATCTTGTGTAACAACATCTTTAGAAAAAATTGATAGATAAGTTTTAACAAATAGATCTAGATCACAATCGCTTCGATCAAGGCTTCCCTTTAGGATTGGAGTAATTGTCTTTTTGCCTCTAAAACCACTATCTCTTAGATCTCTCATTATTGAGTCATCCCCAATAATTATGCTTTGAGCATTATCAGTATAATCAATACCAACCCTATTCATTAATCCAGAACGACCTATAAAAACCCTAAGACGAAACTTATGTCTTTTCCACCATTTAACATCAGTCTCATCACCAAAAGTGCAACACATTACCGCGCCGGTTCCTTTGTCGATTTGCACATCTTCATCCGCAATAATTGGAACTTTTACGCCAAATAGTGGGGTTATTGCGTGTTTGTCGTGCAAATGTTTGTAGCGAGAATCTTCTGGATGAACCATTACCGCAACGCAGGCTGGTAATAGCTCTGGACGCGTTGTCATGATTTCAATTGGACTTTCTTGTCCTTCAACGCCAAATAAAATATAATTCATCACCCCTTCAACTTCCTTATCGACTAAATCTGCTTGCGCTAGAGCAGTGCGATCCGAGATGTCCCAAAAAACTGGTTCGAATTTTTTTTCTACTAAATTTTTATTATATAAATCAACAAAAGAAGCTTGAGAAATTTTTTGTGATTCTGGGGAAATTGTTTGATATTTTTGATTCCAATCAACTGAAAGTGCGATTGAATTAAACATTTCTTCGAATTCTTTTTCTGCTTCATTTACAACTTCGCGGCACTTGCCCACAAATGATCCATGACCATTTTCTGATTCATAAACTCCCGCTTTTTTTCCAATAATTTTTTCCACCAATCTCTCAGTTGGAAGGCCGTTATCATCAAATCCCATTGGGTAAAAAACATCCTTTCCTTGCATTCTTTGAAAGCGCGCAACGAAATCAGCCTGTGTGTAAGAAAAAACGTGGCCCATGTGTAGAAGCCCTGAAACCGTTGGTGGCGGGGTATCGATTACGAAAGTTTGATCTTTTGGTAAATCATTTTTCCAAGCAAAAATTTGTTTTTCTTGCCAATAATTTTGCCATTTTTTTTCAATAATTTTGGCGTCTAGTTTTTCAGGAAGTTTTTTTTCTGTCATTTTAGTTGAGCTCAAATAGGCTAATTATATAGCTTCCAAGGGTGTGAAGATATATTTTTTTGTTAACGATAATTGGGGAATGAAAAATTTTTGATCCAACCTTGTAAGTTTTTTCAATTTTTCCATCGAAAGGTGAAATAATAAGAATCTTGCCATCAGTATTTGATATTAATAGCTTGCCCCCAGCCATAATAACGCCGCTATAGATTACTTTTGTTTGTGGTTTTTTTTCTTTTTTTAAATTTGGCAATTCAACAATCCATTTAATTCCACCGGTTTTTTTGTAAAGTGCGGCCAATTTATTATCATTATTTATGACATATAAAAAATCTCCAGCAAGCCAGAAATCAACAATTCCAGCAATTTCTTTTTTCCATAAAACTGCGCTAGTTTTAGCATCAATTGCCTTCATAAACCCGCCATTTCCAATCGAATAAACCACATCATTTTTAACTACTGGCGTTGCATCAATGTCATTTAAATAAAAATCAGAACTAACCGCCCTATTTAAATTTAAATCTTCCACCCATATTGATTCTCCGGTTTTTTTATTCACTGAATAAATCTCGC
>CALBSF010000131.1 GCA_937927795.1 uncultured Rickettsiales bacterium | reverse complement strand
CGATTAAAAACCCTTGCCGAGCATTGCATTTCCTGATCAAACTCGTCATTATCATTTAAAATGCGATAACCAAATTTTGCTAATTTTTTCTTAATTAAAGAAATTTTTTCATTTTTATCACCAAATTTAAACATCTCTTTATCTTCTAATAAACCAACATCTGGATAGATTCCAACCAAATTTAAAGCCAAAAATTTCCAATCAAAAAAATGAGACGGATCTTGCTTGCGATCAAGAAAATTATCTTTGTAAGCAATATCGCTATGAGCAACAATATTAGAATTATGAATGCGATATTTGGCTTTTAAATATTTACATAGCATCACAGCCGAAATCATCTGTTCTTGCGAAAATTTTTTAGTAAATGGCGAAAAATTAACAAATTCAATTCCAATTGAATTTTTATTTAAACTTTCATCGCCCTTCCAAAAACTAACGCCCGCATGATGAGCGATATCATTTTCATCAACTAATTCAAAAATCTTACCATCTTCACCAACAATAAAATGGGCACTAACTTCATGCTTTTTAAGCTCAAAAATCGCGTCATTTACTGAATTTGCCTCAATATGATGCAAAACCAAGTAATCAATTGGCCTCATTTTTGTAGATTTAGTAAAAAAATCATCAAATTTCTTGCTGCGATCAATATTCATAATATTTTGACAATAACGGTTTTGAAAACTATAATTTTAACAGATCCTTATTTTTAACTTTTTAAACTCAATATGTCATCTAAAAAAGATACAGTAAAATCTTCAAAAGATTTAGAAGCTTTACAATTTCATATGCAAGGAAAGCCCGGAAAGGTTGGAATGCATGCCACCAAGCCACTTAACACTCAAAGAGATTTATCTTTAGCTTATTCTCCAGGAGTTGCAATTCCATGTCTTGAAATTGCAAAAAATCCTGATTTGGCTTATGATTACACTTCAAAAGGAAATTATGTTGCGGTTATCTCTAATGGAACTGCGGTTTTAGGCCTTGGAAACCTTGGCGCCTTAGCTGGAAAGCCAGTTATGGAAGGAAAATCAGTTTTATTTAAAAGATTTGCTGACATTGACTCAGTTGATATTGAAGTTGCAACTGAAGATGCTGATGAATTTATTAATGCAGTAAAATATTTAGGACCAACTTGGGGCGGCATCAACCTTGAAGATATCAAGGCTCCTGAATGTTTTATCATTGAAAGTAAACTTCGCGAAATTATGGATATTCCAGTTTTTCACGATGATCAACATGGAACTGCAATAGTTTCTGCCGCCGGCATTATCAACGCTTTACATATTTCTGGTAAAAAATTTAAAGATTTAAAAGTTATTGTAAATGGCGCTGGCGCTGCTGGAATAGCTTGCTTAGAGCTTTTAAAGGCGATGGGCTTACCTCACAATAATGCTATTTTATGCGACACTAAAGGAACTATCTATAAAGGCAGAACCGAAGGAATGAACCAATGGAAATCAGCTCACGCTATAGAAACCAAGGCCAGAACTCTTGCCGAAGCCATGAAAGGTGCTGACGTGTTTTTAGGTCTTTCCGTTAAAGGCGCAGTTACCAAGGAAATGGTGAAATCAATGGCGCCAAATCCAGTAATTTTTGCTATGGCAAATCCTGATCCAGAAATTACTCCGCAGGAAGTTCATGCGGTTCGCGATGACGCAATTGTTGCAACTGGTCGCTCTGATTACGAAAACCAAGTTAATAATGTAATGGGTTTTCCTTATATTTTCCGTGGCGCGCTTGATGTTAGAGCCTCTTGCATCAATGAAGAAATGAAAATCGCTGCTGCGCATGCAATTGCTGATCTTGCTCGCCAGCATGTTCCTGATGAAGTTATAAAAGCTTATGGCGGAAGAGAAATTAAATTTGGCAGACATTATATCATTCCAACTCCATTTGATGCGCGCTTGATTCAAGTGGTTCCAATTGCAGTTGCTAAAGCTGCTGTTGATAGCGGCGTTGCTAAAAAACCAATTAAAGACTGGGATCTTTACAGAAAACAATTACAAGCTCGTCGCGACCCTACGGTTAACAGCCTTAGTATGATTTTTGAAAAATTAGAGAAAAATCCGAAAAAAGTTATTTTTGCAGAAGGCGAACAACCAGAAATCATTCGCGTTGCTGCAATGTGGCGCGATAATGGCTATGGAACTCCAGTTTTGATTGGTAAAAAAGCAATCATCTTAAAAAACATGGAAGAAGCAAAGGTTTCTAGCGATGGAATTGAAATTTTCAACGCTGCAATTTCTGACGATAATAAAAAATATACCGAGTTTCTTTATAAAAAATTACAAAGACAAGGCGTTCTTTATTCAGACTGCTCACGCATGATTAAAAATGATCGCAATATTTTTGCCTCTTCAATGCTTGCTTGTGGTCATGGCGATGCTTTGGTTACCGGCCTTACTCGTGGATATCGCAAATCTTTAACCGATGTTTGGAAAGTAATAAAAAGCAAAAAAGATAGAATTGTACTTGGAATTTCAATGGTTATTTCTAGAGGAAAAACAATTTTTATTGCTGATACAGCTTGCTCGGAGCTTTCTTCATCTGAACATCTAGTAAAAATCGCCATTCAAACTGCTAAAAAAGTAAAAAGCATGGGCTATGAGCCAAGAGTTGCATTTTTATCATTTTCCAATTTTGGTTCAGCTTTAAAAACTGAATCAGCAAGAATTAAAAATGCTGTTGAGTTGCTAGATGAAATGAAAGTAGACTTTGAATATGACGGCGAAATGACTGCGGATGTTGCACTTAACATGGATAAAATGTCTCGCTATCCATTTTGTCGCTTGACAGCTCCAGCAAATATCTTAATTTGTCCAGGACTTCATTCAGCAAGTATTGCAACCAAACTTTTAGAAGAAATTGGTAATTGCACTGTGGTTGGTCCAATATTAAATGGTTTTGAAAAATCGGTACAAATTGTAACGATGAGATCATCAATTAACGATATTTTAAATATGGCAGCAATTGCGGCTGCTGATAGCAACAAATAAATTTATATAATATGTCAAATTCCGCGCCATCAGGTCCATCTCCAGGTGAATTAATAGCTAGTGGCGCCATGGGAAAACCATCTTCCCATGGCGCTGAGCCAGCTCAAGGTCAGGTATCTTCTGGGTCCGCACCATCAGCAATTGACACAATTCCAACAGGAGATGAAGCCGGAATGTTTCCAATACATGGAAAAGGTATAGACGCGGGATTTGGCGGAGATTATGGTGAATTTTTTGGAGCGCTTACTCACAACGCTCCCTTAGCTCAAAATCCAGCTGGGATTGCAAAAACTTTTGAATTTGTGGGTCTTAATACCGAGGGAGTGGCTGGTCAAGGAGTAAATGGTGTTGGCGAAATCAGCTTAGATAAAACAACAAGCATAGGAAGTGCACCAGCCGCATTTGGCGCTGGCGCTCATGACATACTTTCTAAAACAACTGCAGACTCCGGAAGGGGTGGTTAGATCCCCCACAATACAGTAATATTTAATACCCACAATCACCCTTCGACAAGATTCAGATCAGGCTTTAAGTGGATAACATCTTAAAAAAACCGTCATCTTTGGGCTGAAAGCCCGAAGATCTCGTGAGTTTAGGCTCGTTAATTTAGGAGGAAAAACGCACGAGATCTTTGACGCTACGCATCAAGGATGACGAGGTTTTTTTGATGAGGTTTTTTAACGAATTCAACCAAAACCCGTCATCTTTGGGCTGAAAGCCCGAAGATCTCGTGAGTTTAGGCTCGTTAATTTAGGAGGAAAAACGCACGAGATCCTCGATGCTGCGCATCAAGGATGACGAGGTTTTTTTGATGAGGTTTTTTAACGAGTTTTCTTGGTGAGTTTTTTAGAGAGTATTATGCTGGATTTATTACAAACAAAAACATCGACCCACTACAACCAGAACATCATCCGCTCAACTAAAGATCTGCACTTTTAATAAATTCAAGCCTTTCTTTAACTGAGCTAAGCGGAATAGAATTGTATTTTACAGAGTAATTTTTAACCACATCTGCGTAAATCTCAATTGCATTTTTATAATCTTGCATTTTATCATAAATAACTGCCAAATTATATCTATAATCCAATCTTTCTGGCTCTAAAACAGTTGCTGATTTTAGCAACTCTATCGCTTGACTGTAATTTTGAATTTTATCATAAGCTAAGGCAGATTGCGCTAAAATTCTTCCTGAATTAGGATTTTGCGCTGCCAAGCGAGCTAAAACATAGGTAGCTTCTTTTGGAGATTCTTCAATTAAAACTCCAAGTAAATTTTCAACAATCTCTTCACGATTATCAGGATTAGTTTGCAAAATTTCATAATAAATATTTTTTGCTTGCTTTAATTGACCCATTTTCTGATAAACCACTGCCAAAGAAAATTTAGCATAAGAATTTTTTGGCTCTTTAAGCAGCACCTGTTTATATAGCTCAACCGCTACTTCATATTGAGAAACCAAAGTTGCATTATAAGCAAGTTTTTCTTTTTCTCTAGCATCCATATTTCCTGCTTTTGGATTAACCACAACAATGTCAATATCCGCTTTTTCTTCATCACTTAAATTTCCAGCATCAACAACATCATCACTTCTGCCCGAATTTTTGCTTTGATAAACTTCCATTTTTTGCCTAGAATCCTTATCAAAAAGCAAGGATTTTTCTATTTGCTTAATAACTTGATCGCTAGAAACATATTCTTTTGCAAAAGCCTGATTAAAGCTGGCTGTAAGTAGGAATAAAATAAAAATTCTAATCATTTTTAAATTTGTTTTTTATATAAATCATAACCGCCATCACTGAGGCTGGCGTTATGCCTTGAATTTTAAGGGCTGATGCAATAGTTGCGGGGCGAAATTTACTTAATTTTTCACGCACTTCTAATGATAAACTTTGAACCTGATTATAGTCAAGATTTAATGGGATTTTCATATTTTCATTTTTACGAAAAATTTCCAAATCTTGTTCTTGACGCTTTAAGTAAGGGTCGTAAAGAGCATTAATTGCAACTTGCTTTTTTACCTTTGCTTCAATTTGAGAAACTTCTAAAGGCCAAATTTTTTCAATAATTGCAAAGTCAATATTTGGAAAAGAAAGTAATTGAAACGCACTTCTTACCACCCCGT
>CALBSF010000130.1 GCA_937927795.1 uncultured Rickettsiales bacterium | reverse complement strand
CGTTTTTCTTTGATTATTACTGATACGGCTTCAAGATTTTCAACCGCCCCAACCTTTTCTACTTCTAATTTACAAGATTCTATTCTATCATCTAACATAATTAAATTCATAATTTCTTGCGCCATTTTTTCTATCAATTTATAGCGATTTTTATTAACTAGATCCTTTATTTTTGAAGTTAAATCATCATAATTAATGGTATCCAAAATATTGTCGCTAATCAATGATTTTTCATGATTAGTCTGAATTTTTGCATTAATTATAATTTGACGCTCTATTTGACTTTCCCAATCATAAACACCGATTATGGTTTTTAATTTTAAGTTTTTTATTTTAATTAACATAGTATTCTGTTACAATTTTAGGCTCAAATATGAATCAAAAAATAATTTTTTTAAAAGATTATAAAAAATTTTCAAAATTCAACAAAAATAACAAAATGTTTTTTTTCGTTATAATTCTTTCAACTGCCATAGGACTTATTTCTTGGAATTTTTTTATTGATAATGTTGATGATTCAAATATTACCATACCTGAATCAAGAAATATAGACTTTAAACAAAAAGATCCAACCCCGCTTTTGGCACATCAAATTGCCAATAAGTTTGAGGAAGCCTCTGGTAAGCCAATTCTGCTATATCTTTACACAACTTGGTGCGGGGTTTGTAATAAAAATTTTTCTACAATTAATGAAATCGCGCGAGAATTTCAAAATACTGATCTTGAATTTATCGCCATTGCAATTGATCGTAATTTTACTGAAAAAGAGCTACAGCTTTATCTAGAAAAGTTTGATGCAGTTTATTTTGAACCAAATTATTTACTTTCTAAAGATGGTTTTATTGATTTTTTAAAAGAAAGAGGAATTAATTATAATGGCAGAATCCCTTACACTGTGTTGATTGGAAGAGATAAAAGTATTGTTGCTAATTTTTCTGGCATAAAAAATAAAAATTACTTAAGAAAAAGAATTATCAAGGAGCTGTTTTAAATGGAATTGAAATTTTTTAACACCCTACATAATAAAGAGGAAAAGCTTTCTGCAATTGAGAAAAATCATCTAAAAATCTATGTTTGCGGCCCCACGGTTTATGATCGCCCTCATCTTGGCAATGCCAGAAGCATTGTAATTTATGACTTATTTTTTCGCTTCTTTTCAAAAATATTTCCTAAAGTTACTTATGTTAGAAACATCACCGATGTTGATGATAAGATAAACGCTGCAGCAAAATCGCAAGGAATTTCAATTCAAGAATTAACTAAAAAAATTACTGAATTTTTTTATCAAGATATTGAAGCTTTAAATGTTTTGCGTCCAACATTTGAGCCTCATGCAACCACTCACATCAAAGAAATGATTGTGATGATTGAGCATTTGATTGCAAATGGCAATGCATATGAAAGCAAAGGGCATGTTTTATTTGATGTTAATTCTTACAAAGATTACGGGCAGCTTTCTAATCGAAATATTGATGAAATGATTGCTGGTGCTAGGGTTGAAATTGCATCTTACAAAAAAGATCCCCTTGATTTTGTTTTATGGAAACCGTGCGACGATCAAGATGATGTTTCTAGCATATTTGAAAGCCCGTGGGGTAAAGGAAGACCGGGTTGGCATATTGAATGCTCTGCTATGAGTTCAAAATATTTAGGAGCTGATTTTGATATTCACGGCGGCGGCGCTGATTTACAATTTCCTCATCATGAAAATGAAATTGCACAAAGTAGATGCGCCAATAAAGGCTCACATTACGCAAAATTTTGGATTCACAATGGTTTTTTAACTGTTGATGGAGAAAAAATGAGTAAGTCTTTAAAAAACTTTATAACCGTTTTTGACCTTTTAAATCAAGGAATTTCAGGAATTGTTATTCGTTATTTTTTACTTTCAACTCATTATCGCAAACCACTAGATTTTAATCAAAAAGCTTTGGAAGATGCTAAAAAATCGGTTGAAAAATTTTACTCAGTTTTAAATAAAGAAATTCTGCTTAAACCAAATAAAATAGCGCCGCAAGAGTTGTTGGAATTTTTAGCTGATGATTTAAATATTTCAAAAACTATCGCCTTTTTACATGACTTGGTAAAAGAAATTAAAATTTCTGGTGATTTAATTTTAAAAGAAAAATTAGCTGCAAGCCTTGATTTGCTTGGATTAATTGATATTACTTTTTTTGATAATAAAAAAACTTTTGATGAAAATTATATTAATTCTCAAATTGAGCTGCGTTTAAAATATAAACAAGAAAAAGACTTTGTTAAAGCCGATGAGATTAGAAAAAATTTGTTGGAAATTGGAATTTCACTTGAAGATGCTGGAAAAGATAAAACTATTTGGAAAGCTTTATAGTTAGAATTTCTGCCAATTTTTTTATATCAGACTTTTTATGCTCGCTAGAAAATGTAATGCGAAGCCTTGATTTTCCTGCTTCTACAGTTGGCGGTCTAATTGCAGAAATTAAAAAACCTTTCTCTTCGATGTTTTTCGCAATATCTAAAACCTTTTTATTGTCCCCGATAATTATTACTACGATAGCGCTTTGAGGTTTTGGCAAATTCATTAATTTACAAAAATATTCAGCATTTTTTAACGTTTTTTTTCCGATATTTTTTTGGTTGATTGTGTTTATTGACTCTAAACAGGCAGCTAAAATTGCGGGCGGCAGAGCTGTTGAATAAATTTGTGATTTAGCAAAATTTCTTAAATATTCTATTGTAGTTTTATCACCAGCAACATATCCACCAAGGCCACCAATTGCTTTTGAAAGAGTTCCAAGTTGAATGTAGTTTGAAGGCATAAACGGTTCATCTTCTTTAATCCATAAACCATGAGCATCATCACTAATGAGCAGGCAATCAAATTCCTGCGATAATTCTAACAATCCCAGAGTATCCCCCAAATCTCCGTCCATTGAAAAAATGTTTTCAGTAATAATTAAACATTTTTTAAAATTACTTCTATTTTCTTCTAAAATTTTTCTAGCCTGAGAAATATCATTATGCAAAAATCTCATAAAGCGAGCGCCAGAAAGCTTAGATCCATCAATCAAAGAAGAATGAATTAATTTATCCGCCACAATCAAATCACCCTGCCCCACCAAAGCAGGAATCACCCCAATCGCACATGAATAACCTGAAGAAAAAACAATCGCATCTTGACAATTCTTAAATTTAGCAATTTGCGCTTCCAATTTAGTATAAAGAGAATTATTCCCAGTAACATATCTAGAGGCCCTAGCACCAACACCATATTTTTTAACCGCCTCAATCGCCGCTTTTTTTACTTTTGAATTACAAGACAAGCCCAAATAATCATTGCAACAAAATGAAATAAGCTTTTTATTTCCACGACAAATTTCCACCTGATTTATTACATCCGATTCTTTTAAACTGCGATAAAGATTTTCCTCTTTAAGATTTTCTAATTCTTGCTTCATTTTTTAAAAAGTACTTAATTAAAAAAAGGGGTCAGACCCCTTTTTTATTTACCTTAGATTTAAACTCCTCACCACCAAGCGCAAATGGTAAATTCTTCTTTTTGCCATATATTTCAGTAACATCCTTACCTTTGTCACTAGGCCATTCATTATTTACAAACTCCTCATATTTAGTAACATCTTTTTCCACATTCATAATCTGCAAAATCTCTGACTTGTCAAGCCAAGCAGGACATTTTGCTAGTTTAAGATAAGCTGGATAACTTGACCATTTGTAATATTTTAAATTCTCAACTAGTCCAATCGGATTGCGATGAATATATCTAGCGAGACTTAACAGATAAGAATCTTTATCAACCAATATAGATTTAAACCGACCCCTGAATAATGGTCCGTCTTTTTCCATAAATTTATTATAACGCTGAGTATAAAATCCATTAACATGCTGCATCATCTTTCCCAAATTAGCATTTGGAGTTTTAAGTAGTAAGTGATAGTGATTCGGCATAAGACAGTAAGAGTAAATAATAACTCCGAACTTCTTACAAGCCTCGCCCAATATCTCTAAAAAAACTTCATAACTATGATCATTAAAAAAAATTTGCTTTTTATCTATTCCTCTATTCATCACATGATAATAAGCATTTGGAAACTGAATTCTTGGCGGTCTGGGCATATTTTCTTGGTGTTTTAATAAAAAGGGGTCTGACCCCTTTTTATTTGGTTTAGATGTTTTTTATTTTATTGTTACAATCAAGCAATATAACTTTGGGTTTAAAATTTCTCGCTTCTTTTATATCCATTAATCCATAAGCTACAACGATCACCAAATCACCAACATGAACTAATCTGGCGGCTGCTCCATTTATTTTAATTTCTCCAGATCCTTTCTCGGCCTCAATAACATAAGTTGTGAAACGCTGACCATTATTAATATTCAAAATATCAACCTTTTCATAAGGCAAAATTCCAGAAGCTTCAAGTAAATCGCTGTCAATTGAGATTGAACCTTCGTAATGCAAATCAGCGTGCGTTACAGTTGCGCGATGCAACTTAGTGCGCATTAGGTTTAATTGCATATTTTGTTAAATTAATTAATAAAAAAATAAAAAGGGGTCTGACCCCTTTTTATTTAAACGTCTAGGTTGACCACTTTTAATGCATTTTCTTGG
>CALBSF010000129.1 GCA_937927795.1 uncultured Rickettsiales bacterium | reverse complement strand
TGAAAATCGCCGCAGATCTCTGCGTTTATACTAATGATAACATAATTATTGAAACTTTATGAAAACAATTAGACAAGTTTTAATAACTTTATTAATTCTATTAAGTTTTAATAAAAATAGCTTCGCTGGAATTTCTTTTAAAATTAATGGAGAAGATGCTCCAAAAGTAAAGTTATTATTTCTTGGTTTTAATAATGTAAACCCAAATTTGCAGCAAGACGCTTTTGAAATTTTAGAAAGAATCAGAAGAAATTTAAAAACAACAGATCTATTTGAAATCATTAACCACGCGGCGCCAGTGGCTCAAGATCAATCTTTACAAAAAACAGGAAATGGAATTAATTTGGCGCAAGAATCATTCGATGTGGAAGCTTTGCCTGATTTTGAAAAATATAGTAAAATCGGAGTTGGTGCGGTTGTAATTGCAAAATTTAATTATGATAAAACTGGCAATTTGGAAGTAAGACTTAGAATGTGGGATGTGCTTGATGAAAGGCAGTTGCTTGGAAAATTTTACAATTCTTCAAGAGATAATTATCGCAAAATGTCGAATGTTATTTCGGATGAAATTTTTAAATCAATTACAGGTGAAAGAATTGGTCATTTTAATTCGCAAATTACTTATGTTGCAGAAACTGGTCCAATTAATCGCAGAGCAAAACAAATTAATATAATCAACTTTGATGGCTCAAATCAGCGTTCATTAACTAGTTCTAGAGATTTAGTTTTGATGCCAGTTTTTAGCAAAAAAACCAATGAAATTTTATATGTAAAATATTTTGAAAATCGTCCCCAAATTTTTAGTTTAGATTTAAATAATTTAAGATCAAAAAAAGTTGGCGGTTTTCGTGGACCAAATCTTGCGGCGGCGGTTAATCCAACTGATCCAAATAAAATTTTACTTTCTGCAATAGTTGATTCTAATAGTGATATTTATGAATTAGACATCGCTCAAAATGTGGCAACGCAGCTAACTAAAAGCCCAGCAATTGATACAACACCGTCTTACAGTCCAGATGGTAAAAAAATTGCCTTTGCCTCAGACCGTGACTTGGGCCAACAAATTTATATTATGGATAGAGATGGTGGGGGGGTTAGAAAAATTAGCTCATCAGGCGGATCTTACTCAAAGCCAGTATTTTCACCAGACGGAAAATTAATAACTTTTACTAAAATTAAAGGTGGAGAATTTTTTATTGGTATCATGCAAGATGACGGTTCTAATGAAAAAATGCTTTCCAGCGGCTATTTGGTTGAAGGTGCAAAATTCTCACCAAATGGACGATATGTAATTTTCTCTAAGAAAAAAGGCCCTTACAGCAAAGATTCAATTCCAAGACTTAGAGTTGTTGACATTATAACCGGTTTTGAGTTTGAAATTCCAACCAAAGAAGGCGAGGGAGCGGTTGATCCGGATTGGAGTTAGACAAATTTATCAAAGTGCCCATTTTGACTGACGGAAGTGATTAAAATTAAGATCCTTTGACAGTTGACTTAAATTTATATATACTCATCTACGCCTAGTTTTAGAGAAAGACCAAATAGTTCTTTTAAGAAAAATTTCTTTAAAAACGAAGTAAGAGTGGCACTTGCTACACAAGCAAATTTACCCATCTTAATATTTTAATTAATTGTTATTTTTTTTACAATTATTCGAAAGATCTAAGGTGACATAAATTTGTTCTTATCTTTTTTCCTTTCAAAATGAAAATCAAATATATATCGGCATTAATATTACTAGCTTGTTTGACATCTTGTATTAACAAGGATCCATCAAGAAGTTTACGCTATTCTTATTCTGAATCTGACAAGGTTGGAGTACAAAATATTAAATTTGAAGATTTGCGTGGCATGAAAAGTGGCGAAGCTTGTAGTTATAAAATGCTTTATGTGTTGCCAATTGGTGATAATTCAATCATGACTGCTGCAAACAATGGAACAGTTAATAGCGTTGTATATATCGCAAAAAGCGGATTTTGGACATTTCCATTTTCTAAAGACTGCACTGTAGTATACGGAAGCTAATTTTAGAGTATAATTTAAAAAAAGGATCAAAATGAAAAATGATGATATAATTAGTGTTAATAAGGAAAATTTAAAAGAAACAATCTGTAATTTTTTATTAAAAGCACAAATCAAATATGTTGCTTTTAATCGCATTCCTATTGTTTATTTTTCAAAACTTTTTAACGATAATTCAAAAATCCAATCTTTGTTAAAATCTAATGCATTAATATTATTAACAAATGGGGCAATTTTTGCTTTTATTGGAATTATGTTCACGGGATTGATTGCTAAAATAGCGATTACACTAACTTTTCTAAACATAATTTCTGTTTTGATTAGTTATGCTATGAAACACAAAGATTAATTATTTAGGAGTTTTATGTTAAATTGGACATTTAGTTTTTTGGTATTGGCCTTAATTTCGGCGATACTTGGATTTACCGGTATTGCTCAAGCCGCGGCCAATATTGCAAAAATTACATTTTTTGTTTTTTTGGCTTTGGGAGTTCTTGGAATTATTTACAATCTTAGTAAAAATTGGAAAAAATAATTTTTAAACATTTTGCCATTCTTACTTTTTTAAGTTGGGATGGTAAATTTTTACCTTCTTAAAACCGTCTTTGCCAAAGTTAAAACAATAATTTTTTTAACCCCGCGTTTTTTTAAAGCCTTTGAACAAGCTTCAATTGTGGCTCCACTAGTCATAACATCATCCACCAATAAAACCGTCTTATCTTTCACTAAATCTTGATGTTTTCTATTAACCATAAAAGCGCGTTTGATATTAGACTGGCGCTGTTTTTGAGTTAATTTGGTTTGAGTTGTGGTTTCCTTGGTGCGAAAAAGTAGATCAGGCAAATATTTCTTTTTTAAATCTTTGGTTAAAATATTAAAACAAATTAAAGCGACTTGATTGAATTTGCGTTTTTTTATTTTATTCAAATGAAGAGGAACTATTGTGATATAATCAATATTATCAAGCTCTGGCGCGATTTTTATTGATAATAATTTAGCAATTTTTTTAGCAATAAAAGTTTGGTCGCGATATTTTAAATCACCAATAATTTTCTTAATCACTTGGTTATAACGAAAAATTGTTATAACCTTATCAAAATATGGCTTATCTTTAATACATGCTCCGCAAGGCATATTAGCGGCTTTTCCCTCTAGCTCGATCTCAAAAGGATAAGAACAAATTTTGCATTTAGGATCAGTTATGAATTGCAATTTAACAAAGCAAGCGCTACAAAATAGAGCTTCTTTGTTGATTATTTTTTCACAATTTAAACAGTGATTGGGGAAAAATACTTCACAAATTTTACTAAGGAATTTTAACATGGTGGAAGAAATTTTTGATCGTAATTTACTTTTTTTGAATAAAAAACGCTGCGTTAAAGATTTTGCTAATCATAATTTTTTATATAATGAAGTTGCAAATAGAATTTTGGAAAATATTGATTCTTTGGATCAAAAATTTGAAAATGTCTTAGAAATTGGTGGTTTGAATGATTATTTTAAAGATAAGATAAAGTGTAAAAATTTTATTGGCGCGCCAGATGATGAAAATTTAGTTTTTAAAGATGAGTCTTTTGATTTGATTTTTAGCAATTTAACCTTTCATTTTATTAATCAAATTCCACAATTTTTGCTTAATATTAAGCGCTTGCTGCGACCAAACGGAGTTTTTATTGCTAGCTTTTTAGGTGAAGAAAATCTTAAAGAATTGCGCCATGTTTTATTTGAAGTAGAAAATGAATTTTATGGCGGCATTTCTCCTAGAGTGGCGCCAACAATTGATGTTAAAACAGCGGCTCATTTATTACAAAAAACTGGATTTTTAAATCCAATTTCAGGAATTGAAAAAATCGAGGTGGAATATTCAAATCCTTTAAATTTATTAAAAGACTTGAAGATGATGGGGCAGGGCAATATAATAGGCAAGCGAAGCCGCAAATTTATGACTAAAAATCTATTAAGCGAAATATCAAAAAAATATCAAAAACTTTATGGCAATAATCAAGGAAATGTTATTGCTAGCTTTGATGTTGTAACGATTATGGGAAAAAAATAATGACAAAAAAACTACATATTAAAACTTACGGATGTCAAATGAATGTTTATGATTCTGATCGTATGCAAGATTTGATGATGGCGGTTGGTTATGAAACTTGCGAAACCCCAGAAGGAGCCGACATGGTGATTATTAACACCTGTCATATTAGAGAAAAAGCTTCGGAAAAATTATTTTCTGATTTAGGAAGAATTCGTCCATTTAAAGAAAAGAAAAAAGAGGGCGGCGAGCAAATGATTGTTGCGGTTGCGGGCTGCGTGGCGCAAGCAGAAGGTGAGGAAATTTTTAAAAGATCTAATGTGGTTGATATTATT
>CALBSF010000128.1 GCA_937927795.1 uncultured Rickettsiales bacterium | reverse complement strand
TTTTTAATAGAAAAATTAAAAGAATGTGGTGATCTATATTTACAAGGTAGCGCTATCTATAAGCCAAAAGAATCGGCGCCAAAAGACTTGGATTTTCAATTAATTATTTCTGATGAAGATATCTTTGCACCTATAATAGAATTTCTTAAAAAAGCTTATAACAGAACTGGCATTGGCGTTGAGGTCAATGAATATGAAGAATATTGTTTTAAAGAATGGTTAGTGGAAAGATTTTTTGATAATAAAATTAATCCAGAAAATCTTAAAATTTTTCCCCTATATTCTTCAAATATTGTGGATGGCGGGGGTTTGTCAAGACAAAGAGAATTAATTGGATTTTCATTAAAACTCGGTAATTTAATTGATATAACTTTTGCCACTTCACAATATGAAAAAGAATCTATAGCTAAAAATAATGATTGGCTTTTGCATTATGATGCTCAGAGGTTTTGTTTTAATGATGGTAAACTTTATTATAAGCCAAGTTTTCTCAAGTATTTAACTTCAAAAGGGATTGAAGAAGCTAGTATAACACAAGACTCTAATCTTATAATAAACCCTCGAGCAAGTAAGTCTTATTTAAGATTATCTTATCAAATATTAGGGCTTCTTAATAATGAGATCGCTCTTGAAGCTGCTCGCAAGAATCTTGCTGAAGAATTGTATAAAGACTCAGGCATAGAATTTGGTCCTTTTGGTTCTATTATTGAAAATGTTAATAAGTTTATCACAGATCATAGCTTATCTGATCAAGAGCAAAAATATTTTAAATTTAATATTTATTATTTAATTTTTCAGCAAAGACCTGGTTTTGTTGGATATGATGATGCCATAGAAAGACTCATAGGCGCAGGTCATATCGATGGTAAGCTTTATTTAGATGCTAAAAAATGGACATTTATAAACTCTCTGCCAATTAATTCTTATTTTAGAATTGCTTATTATCAAAATCCACCAGATCTAGTGAGGGATGAGGCTGCAGTTGGATTTGCCTGCCAAAATTTGGCTGTGCAATTTACTCAATTTCCAAGAGCTTTAACGCTGCCAGAAATAAAATTTATTATTGAAAATGTTAATGATTTTATCAAAGATTACGACTTATCTGATCAAGAGCAACAACGTTTTAAATTCAATATTTATTATTTAATTTGTTGGCAAAGAATTGGTTTTGTTGGATATGATGATGCCA
>CALBSF010000127.1 GCA_937927795.1 uncultured Rickettsiales bacterium | reverse complement strand
AGTTCAACTTTTGACGAGCCAGCAAGTAGGCACGTTCAATTAGCTGAAATTGTAATTGAAAAAGCTAGAAGATTGGTTGAGGCAAAAAAAGATGTAGTTATCTTACTTGATTCAATTACTCGTTTGGCAAGAGCTTACAACACGGTGATTCCTTCATCTGGTAAGGTTTTGACAGGCGGTGTTGACTCTAATGCTTTGCAAAAACCAAAAAGATTTTTTGGTGCGGCAAGAAATATTGAAGAAGGTGGTTCTCTAACTATTATTGCAACTGCTTTGATTGATACTGGTTCAAAAATGGACGAAGTAATTTTTGAAGAATTTAAAGGAACTGGTAACTCTGAGATTGTTTTAGATCGCAAAATTTCTGATAAAAGAACTTTCCCAGCTATTGATATTACTAGGTCTGGAACTAGGAAGGAAGAGCTTTTGGTTGATCGTGCAACTTTAGCAAAAACATGGATGCTTCGAAGAATTGTTAATCCGATGAATTCAGTTGAAGCGATGGAATTCTTGCTTCAAAAAATTGAAAATACTAAAACTAACGAGGAGTTTTTTAAATCAATGAATTCTTAAATTATGAGATTAAATAGAGTTATAGCATTATTTTTCTTGACCTTGTTGCTTTCATGCAACCATGTTGATAATTTTAAGCAGCTTTCAAATATGCAAAGATATTTGAAAACCAAAGGCGGTTATGACTCTTATTTAGCCTTAGAATATCTTGAGTTTTCTCGTAATTATTATTTATCTAAAGATAGAAAGAATGGAGAATATTTTGCTAAAAAAGGTCTAAATATTGTTCAAGGTAAAGTTGTGGCTCCTGAAAGTCCTGTAAATTGGAAGGCTGATAAAGTTCAAATTGAAGAGATGTTGTTGATGCAAAAGCGCTTAGAAATGGTGCTTAATGAACCGCAAATCAAAGTTTATATTCCCATTCAATTGGCGCACTTAACTTATCTTTATGATTGCTGGATTGCCCGTGAATCAAAAGAAATTTTTCGCGCTTCAGATTTAGCTTATTGCAAAACTAGATTTTACAAGCTTTTAGACGAGATTGAAACTTACGTTGAAAATTCAAAAAAAGATATTGAACCACAAGTTGTAA
>CALBSF010000126.1 GCA_937927795.1 uncultured Rickettsiales bacterium | reverse complement strand
TGAGGTCTTGGCAGTGTTATTGTATCTCTAATATTAATATTCTTAAAAAGAGCCAAAGCTTTAGTTATATCCCAATATCTAATACCCGTCTTGAGATTTACTGTAAGCAATGAATCTGCTGCATCTAAATCACCAATTTTGGCAATATTTATTCCCCATAAAAAATCCCTAACTTCCTTTTTCTCTTCTTCCGAAATAGTATCTTCTACGTCATCCGCATGATTGCCATTAAGGCGTGAAAGCAGTTTTTTAATATTTTCAATGTTATTTGTTGTCGTGGTATTTATAGCCTCTTGCAGCTTTTCTTGATAAGTTCCTATTATTTGGCAAGCAATCTGAGATGGTATTAAATTCATCGCAGTAATGGTATCAGGCTCCTTGCTATCTATTCCTAAAAGATGTTCTATTGCAGATAAAATATGGGTTTGATATTTCTCTGGAATGAGACTATTGATTTTCTTTCGCCAATTTTCAACAACATCACGATGAGCTTCAACTAAAACCCGATCATGATATGGCATTTGTTGAATTTTTAAATCCATGTAAATATACATTTGTGCATCTCTTATTCCAGCAAGGCAAATATATTGATCTTCATCAGGTGATGGAAAGCGATCTAGATAATCTTCCATATTCTTGATCGATTCTAATTGAGAAACTATGTTAATAAAAGATAGAGCTTCCCTCATGAACAAGGTCAAATGTTGGTCAGTGTAATAACCTGAATTGGTTGTTAATTTATCGTAAAAAATATTCCCACTTTTATATTTTGATGCATCAACTCCAATTGATTCTAAAAAAAGCGCTATTTTATCGAGAGTTTCTTGAACTTTTGCTTTCTTTTCTTCTGGTGCTTTGTCGTTGAATGCTTTAATTGCCTCGGCATTTAAATTCCATACATCATAAAAAGGTCGAAGTAATTCAGGATAATCATGCTTTATATCTCCCTTAAGATTATAATAATGATTCATTATCTTGATAACATCGTTTCTTGTGATACTAAGATCAGATGAAGAGCCGGCACCAGCACCAGCTTGTGTTAAATCAGAAGAATTTGTAAGCATAAATGACAATTATAAAATCAAAAATATAATAACCTTTGTTAAGGTCGCCTAATTCCTTAGAGGGCTTTAAAATTTTTTGCAATATATTTTTCTGTCAATCAAGCAATTATTTATTTCATAGTCGTTTTTTAAGAACCAGATCTCTTTTTTAAGCAAATTAGAATTCCCATTCTTTATGCGGATGATGACAAGTATATCCATAAGGATTTTTCTTTAAGTAATCTTGGTGATAATCTTCAGCTTTATAAAAAATTTCCGCCTTTTCAAGTGTTGTAACCACTGGTTTTTTAAACACCCCAGATTTATTGGCTTTTTCAATCACGCTTTGCGCAATATTTTTTTGATTATGATTTAAATAAAAAATTGCTGAGCGATATTGACTTCCAACATCATTTTCTTGGCGATTTATTTGGGTTGGATCGTGAATTGTAAAAAAGAATTTTAAGATTTTCTCGTAAGAAATTTTTGTCGGATTAAAAGTTATTTCAACCGCCTCAGCATAATTAGAAATTCCACTTGTAACTATTTGATAAGTTGGATTTGGAATATTTCCACCAATATATCCAACCTCAGTTGAAACAACGCCCTCAAGCTTACTAAGCAATTCTTCCATTCCCCAAAAACATCCACCAGCTAAAATTGCTTTTTCATAATTTGTGGAATTATTTTTAACATCTGATTTTGAATCTTGAGGTAAAGTCATAAATAATATAAAAAATAAAATGGCTATTTTCATCGATGTTGTAAATATGATAATTGGTATTAGATACCCCTAAGATTTTCTTCATCCCTTTCGTCCTTGACGCAAAGCGCCGAGGATGACGTTAGTTTTAGCTATCTTAAGCTAAAACAAAGGTTAGGAAGAGTTTATGGCTCCGCCTAACTATTTATAAATATTATTCAATAATATTATTGATTTTGCTTAGCTTCGCCTTGTTTTGGATTTTATTGTTTTGATTTATCCAAGCCACCGTCAATTTTTTGTCTACGCTCTTCTAAGTTTTGATTTTTTTTCTGAGGTTTTCCTTTAATAAAATCTGCACTCTCTTGCGCTCTTCGAGAATCTTGATTTCCTGATTCCACATTTTGCTCATCAATTTTATCTTCAGATTGGTTTTTGTTTTCTCTTCTTTCCATGCGCTCATCTCTTCTTTCCATACGCTCATCACGTCTTTCCATTCTATCATTTCTTCTTTCCATACGATCTTCTCTTCTCTCCCTTCTGTCATTTCTTCTTTCTTGACCTTGGCTAATAGGCTGATTGATGCTAGAAGGAGCATTTTCTTCTCTAGGCTGCCTTTGCTGAGAGGCTGGCTGCGCCATTGAAACGGAAGTTGTTGCTAAAAAAAGTGCGGCAGTAATTTTACTAAATTTTTTCATAAATGTTTTTTATTTTAAGTTTAGTGGTATACTTGATATTACCTTAAAGAAAGGTTTTTTTAGGATACACAATTTTTTTTACATTACAAAACATAATGAGTAAATCGCAAAGGCAATCAATCTTGGGCTTCAGTTATCAACAAAAAAAATATGATGAAAGATTGGCAATGGCAATTAAACAGCGCTTTGATCTTTCTGAGAGCCTAGCAAATTTACTTGCGGCGCGTGAAGTTTCTTTAGATGAAGTTGAAAATTTTTTAGATCCAAAAATAAAAGTTACTTTGCCAAATCCCTTTGATTTGCTTGATATGGATGTGGCAGTTAATCATGTGATTGAATCAATAAAAAATAATAAAAAAATTACTATTTTTGCAGATTACGATGTTGATGGCGCAACTTCTTCATCCTTATTAAAAAGATTTCTTGAGGCAATTAATGTTGAGGCTGGAATATATGTTCCTGATCGAATCCTAGAAGGATATGGCCCCAACCTAGAAGCGCTTTTAAATTTAAAAAAATCAGGAACCGATTTACTAATTACTGTTGACTGCGGAACCGTAGCTTTTAAGCCATTAGAAGAAGCAGCAAAAGCGGGTTTAGAAATTATTGTAATTGATCATCATTTGGGAGTTTTAGAAAAGCCACAAGCCGTTGCAGTTATTAATCCGAACCGCGTTGATGAAAATTTTATTTATAAAAATCTTTGCGCCGCAGGAGTATGTTTTTTATTTGTGGTTGCAATAAATAAGAGGCTTAGAGAAATTGGATTTTATGAAAATATAAAAGAGCCAAATATTCTTAGTTTGCTTGATTTAGTTGCTCTTGGAACGGTTTGCGATGTTATGCCATTAGTTGGTTTGAACCGTGTTTTTGTAAGTGCGGGTTTAAAAATTTTAAAACAAAGAAAAAATTTAGGACTGCGCCAAATTTGTGATTTAGCCGGATTAGATGAAGAGCCAAGTGCTTATCATTTAGGTTTTATTATTGGCCCTAGAATCAATGCTGGTGGGCGCGTAGGAAAATCTAACTTAGGGGCAAGAATTTTATCAAGCAGTGATGAAGATGAAATTGGAATAATCGCACAAGAGCTAGAATTATTAAATAAACAAAGAAAAGAAATTGAAGTTCAAGTTTTAGAAGAGGCGGTAAAGGCCTTAGAATCAAGGCGTGATGGCTTTAGCGCGGATGATGCAGTAATTTTTGCAGTATCAAAAAATTGGCATCAAGGTGTAATTGGAATTGCTGCATCAAGGTTAAAAGACTTGTACAACAAACCTGTCGCTGTTATTGCAATTGATGATGAAGGAAAAAAAGGTAAAGCGTCATGCCGCTCAATTTTGGGCATTGATTTTGGCGGTGAAATTTTAAAAGCCAGAATGGAAGGTTTATTGCTTGATGGAGGAGGGCACGCCATGGCTGGAGGCTTCTCAGTTTTACCAGAAAAAATCGCTGATCTTCACGCTTTTTTTAATAAAAATTTAAATGAAAAAATAAAAGAAATTACTGCAAAAAAAGATGTGTTTTTTGATATTGAGCTTGACTTGTCGCAAGTAAATATTGAATTATTAAAAGAGATAGAAAAGCTAGAGCCGTTTGGCATGGGAAACGCAAAGCCAAAATTTATAATTCGTAATTTACAAAAAATGAATGCAAAATTAATTGGTCAAAATCAAGATCACATTTCTTGCACTTTTTCTTCCAAATCAACTTTAGGATTCACAGGAAATCTTCAGGCCGTAGCCTTTAGAAGCGCCAAAACAAAAATCGCTGAAATATTATTAGATCCAAATAATAGACAATTATTAAATGTGGTTGGAAGTTTAAATATTAATAATTGGATGGGAACGCAAAAAGTTCAGCTTTTGATTGAAGATATTTTGTTATAAATAATGGAAATAGTTTTGCTGGAATGGGTTTTTAACCCAGTTTATTCGTCAAGAAATGAACTTAAAGGAAGGGATTGCAAATCCCTTCCTGCGCAAGTGATTACAACTTCGCCTCCATCAACCTTCTGCTGGAATGGGTTTGTAACCCATTCCACACGTTCATATTTTTTTTATTTAAAAAGTGCATTACAAATCCCTTCCTTATCCAAGTGATTATTGCAATTCTACCCTATCAACTTTGCAGTCTCAACATGTCCTTTTGCCACCGCCAAATCAAGAGCAGTATTTTTCGCCATATCCTTCAAAGACAAATCAGCTCCTGCTTTTATCAACAATTCAACCACCTTACTATGACCTTGCTCTGCTGCATAATGTAGCACAGTTCTTCCATATCTAAGACCTTGCACATTAACAAGATCGGAAGAGCACACGTCTGAACTC
>CALBSF010000125.1 GCA_937927795.1 uncultured Rickettsiales bacterium | reverse complement strand
ATCGGGAATATTTTAAAAAATTTCTTGAAAAAAAGAGCAAAAATTAACAAAACAATATGGTAGAATTATTTAGGGATAAGTTCTAAATCCACCTTAATTTGAGTATAAAATTTATAAACACAAATTATTTTGCTTATAATTTGGGCAAAGCCTTGAAATGTTTAATTTTTGTTACAGATTTTGATAAAAATTTTAAACTATAGTCCATCAAGATCATGTTCTGCTGATTTTGTTTTGGTTGCTGAAGTAGTTCTAACGACTGATTTAGGTTTTTTATCTTTTTTCTTTTTAACATCTGTTGAAGAAGATGGCTTTGGAGTTCTAAAATTATCATGAATAGCTTCTAAATCTGCCAACTGCCCTTGATCCCAACCCTTGCTTCTGGCAAAAGGAATAATAGATTTTACATCAGCACCATTTTCTGCCAAGAGTTTAGCTGTTTCAAAAGAACCTTTATCTGAAACTCTGTTCATTACAAACTTGATTGCGGTCCAGCCTTTACATAATGGGGTTGGATCGGCTTTTTTTGCGAGTAATAACTTAATAATTTCATAATGCCCCATAGAAGCTGCGGCACACATAACTGTAGCGTCTTGATATATTATATTTGGATTTGCCCCATTATTAAGTAAGGATGTAACAGCCTGAATATTTCCGTTTCTATTTGCAGTAACGAGAGGTGGATCAGTATCTTCTCTGTAGAAATTTGGATTAGCTTTTTTACTAAGTAATAAGTCAATAATCATATTGTTTTTTGAAACAAGAGCATAATCAAGCGGTGTAGAGCCATCATGCGACAAAACATTTGGATTGGCACCTTTATCAAGTAATGATTCAACTATGTTGTAATTTCCCATTTGAATAGCAAGACAGATAAGGGGAGAGTTACCTGCGCGTGCTATTAAAGCATTTGGATTAGCGCCTGCTTCAAGTAATTCATTAACAAGATCTAGATTTTGATCCGCAACTGCAATAGCAAGAGGAGCGGATAGATCTTGATCGGGAGTAACTGCATTAATGCCAAATAATCTAATAAGCTCAATGTTTCCTGATTTGGCTGCAATATCTCGGAGTTTTAAATCGCCATATTCTAGATCTGAGTCTGGAAACAGAGTGGTAAATAACTCAGATTTTAATAAAATTTTAATATCCGGGATTTTTTTTGGGATTTCCATTTCGTAGACCAACATCTCTAAAAGATATTGACGAACAAAATTTTCTTTATATTCCTGAGTTCTAGCTTTTGATCTATCGTCGATAAAGCAAAGCTTATCAAGTTCTAATGCTACAATGTTTTCAAATCCAGACCCTTCAAGTTGAGTTAGGGCAGCCTGTCTTTGTAGGGCAGTATGCTCAACAATCAAATTATAAACCTTATCCAAGGCACTAACTTTTGGTTGAAAAAAATATGCATACAATCCCGACTCGCTCTTCATTGAATCGTTAATATTTTGTGTAGATAGCTCTTTTATTTCGACAAATTTTTGTATTCCATCATTACCAACATAAAGCATTTTAATTGGGGATGAGGATGGAATTTTGAATTCTTCTGGAGTATTTGGCATTGTTAACTTTAGAGATATCTTATAATCAGAATAACCAAATTCATCACCTCCGTCATTATAAAAGAACATTATTTGACCTCTGCCAAGCTTGTTTCTTTTATATTTATCACCTCCAGATTGACAAGATAAAATATGAATTATTTTTGCTTCAGAAAAATATCTTTTAACAAAAACGCTGGGCCAAAAACCATCATCCTCTTTACCTAAAATTTTACTTGAAATTGGATATATTAGACCAATTGCCCCATGAGCATTAATAATTATTCTTTTGGGTTTTAGTTTTTTTGAAGATAGCACGGCTTCGTCGCAACTAGTAAATTCTACAGCTGATTCAACTGATTTTAGATACTTTTTATCATCAATAGCTTCTAAGTTTTGCAGTAAGTCCAATCCAAAACAAAAGGTTGTTTCATAATCTTTTTCTGCAACTTTTACAACGGCTTCTGAAGTTGGTAATAGTGACGTAGCTTCTGCTGTTGTAGCATAAAAAATTGCCGCACGACGCATTTCTGGTTTGATGCGAGGGTTTGTCGCTGCAGTTAAAAAAACCGTAGCTTTAATTATATGTCCAGTTACTCTAGAAAGCCAATTTGCAGCCTCTAAAGCATTTTCAGCCCATGATGGCGATTTGCTTCCTAAGCTTTCAACATCAAATTTAATAACATCTCCCTTATGTTTTATAGAAAACTCTTCTTCGTGATCTACGATTTCAAACTTTTTACCAGCAGGAGTTAATAAATCTTCTTTTGCTTCGGTATCAAAATCAGATAACAAGGTTGATGTGGCAGAATACGATCTTCTTAAGGATCCCGCTCTAGAAGTAAAAATCTCAGGATCTAAAACTTTAGCATCTGTTTTTACAGCACCAGCACCTGCTTCACTAGTTTTATCTGAGCTAGAAGATTGCTGTGACGCACTAGATTGGCCAGCGGCATATTTTTGCATTTCTTGCTGTGCAGCCTCAAGAATCAATGGTGATGTTTTGCCTGTTATAGCTGATCCATATCCAGTAAGCAAATTTCCAAACTTAGTGCTGCTTGCAAATCCAACAACAGCATCGCCAAGAGCTTTAGGACCAGTTAA
>CALBSF010000124.1 GCA_937927795.1 uncultured Rickettsiales bacterium | reverse complement strand
GCCAGATAATAGACATCAGTCTTAAAAGCCAATTAGACAAACTTGACAAAGAATTACTTACCGCAATTAATTAATTTAATATTTTTAAAATCATGGAATTTAAAGTTGAAGAATTTTCTGATATTTTGCAAAAGAAAATTGCAAATTTTCACGGCGCTGCTGATTTAAGAGAGGTTGGTGAAGTTATAAAAGTTGGTGATGGAATCGCTAAAGTTTATGGTCTTGATAGCGTTCAAGCCGGCGAGCTTGTTGAATTTGAGGGTGGCGTTAAAGGAATGGCGCTAAACCTTGAAAGTGATAATGTTGGTATTGTAATTTTCGGTGATTCTCAAAAAATTAGAGAAGGCTCTGACGTTAAAAGAACTGGTAAAATCGTTGAAGTTCCAGTTGGAATGGGTTTATTAGGGCGCGTTATTGACGCTTTGGGAAACCCAATTGATGGCAAGGGCCCTCTTTCAAATGTGGAATTCAAACGCGTTGAGGTTAAAGCTCCAGGAATTATCGCTCGTCAATCAGTTTCTGAGCCAATGCAAACTGGAATTAAATCAATTGATAGCTTGATTCCAATTGGTCGTGGACAAAGAGAATTAATTATTGGTGATCGTCAAACTGGTAAAACTGCAATCGTAATTGACGCTTTCATCAACCAAGCCAAGTCTCACGAAGAAGGCAATGAAAAGCAAAAACTTTATTGCATCTATGTTGCAATTGGTCAAAAACGCTCTACTGTTGCTCAAATCGTTAAAACTTTAGAAGAAGCTGGTGCGATGAAATATTCTATCGTAGTTTCTGCAACCGCTTCAGAAGCTGCTGCGTTGCAATTCTTCGCTCCTTACACGGGCTGCACAGCCGGTGAATATTTCCGCGACAATGGAATGCATGCATTAATTGCTTATGATGATTTAAGTAAGCACGCCGTTGCTTATCGCGAGATGTCTCTTCTACTTAGAAGACCGCCAGGACGCGAAGCTTACCCTGGAGACGTTTTCTATGTTCACTCACGCTTACTTGAGCGCGCCGCAAAAATGTCAAATGAAATGGGTGGTGGCTCTTTAACTGCGCTTCCAATCATTGAAACTCAAGCTGGAGACGTTTCTGCTTACATTCCAACTAACGTAATTTCAATTACTGACGGACAAATTTTCTTAGAAACTGAGCTTTTTTATAAAGGAATTAAACCTGCGGTTAACGTTGGTTTGTCGGTTTCTCGCGTGGGTTCCGCTGCTCAAACTAAAGCAATGAAACAAGTTGCTGGAACAATCAAGCTTGACTTGGCACAGTTCCGTGAACTTGAGGCTTTCGCTCAATTTGGTTCAGACTTAGATATTGCAACTCAAAAATTGCTTGATAAGGGTCGTAAATTAACCGAATTATTGAAACAAAATCAATATACTCCTATGAATTTTGAAGAACAAGTTGCTTCAATTTACACTGGTGTTAAAGGCTATTTAGACAAAGTTCCAACTAAAGAAGTTACTAGATTTGAAAAAGAATTTTTAAGAAAATTACATAATTCTCATCCAGAAATTTTAGCTTCAATTAAACAAGAGCAAAAAATCTCTGATAGTAATGAAACTGCATTGAAAAAAGCGATTGAAGATTTCCTAGAAATTTTCTTAAACCACGCGCCATCAAGTCATCTTGATCACGCTGGCTTAAATGACCGCCTAGCTCACGACGATAAATAATTGAGTTGTTTTATTATCAGATGGACCCCGCAACAAGTGCGGGGCGACATTTTTGAAAAACCTGTTCTCACAAGTTGTCACCCCGCACTTGTTGCGGGGTCCATCTGTTGAATAAAAGATTTTCTATAACAACCAAATGAATTAATAAAAAGTGCTTTAAAAACCAACTATGGCAAATTTAAAAACGCTAAAAACAAGAATTAAGTCAGTTAAATCGACTCAAAAGATGACTAAAGCCATGAAAATGGTTGCGGCATCTCGTTTAAAGCGCGCCAAAAACGCTGTTGAAAGCTCAAGACCTTATGCTGAGAAAATCGAAGAAATGATTTCAAACTTAGCCTCAAATATCGCAGTTAGAGGCAATTTAAATGAAAAATTTCCACTTTTAACTGGCAAAGGAAAAGTAGAAACTCACTTGGTTTTAATTATTTCTTCTGATCGCGGTCTTTGCGGCGGCTTAAACAGCGCTACCGTAAAATATGCTAAAAATCACATCACTAAATTAATCGGCGAAGGCAGAGAAGTAAAAATATTTTGTATCGGACGCAAAGCCTACGACCAGTTAAGATCTCAATATAGCAAAAAAATTATTGATAAAAATTTTGGTGTTTTTAAAGGCGTAATTGATTATAAAAATGCTGAAGAAATTGCTGGAAAATTAATCGCTCTTTTTGCTGAAAATCAATTCGATGTTTGTGATGTAATTTACAGCAAATTCAAATCGGCAATTGCTCAAGAACAAATTTGCAAACAATTAATTCCTGCTCCAATAAAAGTTTCTGCAAAAAATATTAACGACACCCTAGAATCTCCAATCAACTACGAACCTAGCGAAGAAGAAATTTTAAGCGATCTTTTACCAAAAAATCTTGCTATTCAAATCTATAATGAGCTACTAGAAAACAGCGCCTCTGAACAAGGCGCCAGAATGGCCGCAATGGAAGCTGCAACCAACAATGCTGGCAAAATGATCAAAAATCTAACCTTGGTCTATAACAGAACTCGTCAAGCCAACATTACCAAAGAACTAATCGACATCATCTCTGGCGCGAACGTGGTTTAGTGCTTTAAAATAATGCAAAACCTTGTATCTTTAAATTGCTGGCTCAACATCAACAAACCAATCGGATGTTCCTCGGCAAAAGTAGTTGCGATTGTTAAAAAAATTACTGGCGCAAAAAAAGTTGGACATGGTGGAACCCTAGACCCATTTGCTGATGGCGTTCTTCCTATTGCCTTAAATAAAGCTACAAAAACCTGCGATTACATAATGGGGGCACCAAAAAAATATGCGTTTACCATAACTTGGGGAGAATTTCGCGACACCGATGATATTGAAGGAAAAGTTGTAGAATCAAGTTTAAATCGTCCAAGTTTTGATGAAATAAAAAACGCCCTTCCCTTTTTTACTGGCAAAATAAATCAAACCCCTTCGCGCTTTTCAGCAATTAAAATCAATGGACAAAGAGCGCATGAATTAGCAAGAAAAGAAGTGGAATTTGAAATAAAATCACGCGAAATTGAAATTTTTTCTTTAAAATTAATTAATAATAATTCAGATTT
>CALBSF010000123.1 GCA_937927795.1 uncultured Rickettsiales bacterium | reverse complement strand
AAAATTAAATAGAAAACTAGAAATTGGCTGCTCTATTGCCTTAAACGGCATTTGCCTTACCTTAATTACCAAAAAAAGGGGTCTGACCCCTTTTTCAACAAAAAAGGGGTCTGACCCCTTTTTACTTCTTACTTTTTTAGCATCAGATGAAACTTGCAATAAAACTAATTTAAAAAATTGGAAAATTCACGATTTAATTAATTTAGAATTTGCTCTAAGAGCGGGCGATGAGCTTGGTGGACACATGGTTTTAGGTCATGTGGATGATGTTACGACAATTAAATCAATCAAAAAAATAAAAGATTCCCATCAATTTATTTTTACCGCAAAAAAAGAATTACTAAAATTTATTGCATCCAAAGGATCGATAACTTTAAATGGAGTTTCACTTACCGTTAATGAAGTAAGTAAAAATGATTTTAGTGTGAATATCATTAAACACACTTTAGAAAATACGAATTTTCAAAATATGAAAGTTGGCGATATGATTAATCTAGAAATTGACGCTATCGCCAGATATTTATTCAAATTAAAAACTTAAAAAATGAAAGAAAGAATTGCAGTAATTGCTGGTTTTAGATCTGCTATGACTAAAGCTGGCGGAGCTTTAAAAAACGTTACCGCCCATGATCTTGGCGCAAGAATTGCTAAGGAGGTGGTTTTAAGATCAAAAGTTGATCCTAATTTAATTGATGAAGTAATTATTGGTAATGTGGCACAACCCGCAGAAGCTGCAAATATTGCTCGCGTTATCGCTTTAAAAGCTGGCTTACCGCAGCACATTCCCGCCTTTACAGTTCATAGAAACTGCGCCTCTGGAATGGAGGCAATGACTACCGCCACTTCCAAAATTTTAAATGGTGAGGCTGAAATTATTCTTGCTGGCGGCGTTGAATCGATGAGTAATATTCCGCTTTTTTTCAATAAAAAAATGACCGGTTTTTTTGCGTCACTTGCTAAAGCAAAAACTTTTGGTCAAAAATTTTCTACAATTTTAACTTTTCGGCCAGATTTTTTATCTCCCGTAATTGGTCTCGTTCAAGGCCTAACTGATCCGGTTTCTGGGCTTATTATGGGCTGCACCGCAGAAAATGTTGCGCATGATTTTAAAATTAGCAGAAAAGAACAAGATGAATTTTCTTTAAGAAGCCATCAATTAGCTGAAGCTGCAATTAATAAAGGAATTTTTAAAGAAGAAATTATTCCAGTTTTTAATAATGATGAAAAAAATTCTTTAATGATTGAAGAAGATGAAGGAGTTAGAAAAGGTCAAAGAATTGAAGACTTATCTAAATTGAAACCATATTTTGAAAAAGGCACTGGAACCGTTACTGTTGGCAATTCCTCACAAATTACTGATGGCGCAGCTTTCGCAATTTTAATGCGCGAATCAAAAGCAAAAGAACTTGGCTTGGAAGTTTTGGGATATATTAGAGAATTTGCTTATGCTGGCTTAGATCCAAGCCGCATGGGTCTTGGCCCAGTTTTTGCAACTAAAAAACTTTTTGATAAAACCGGATTTTCTCTAAAAGATATAGAGCTAATTGAACTAAACGAAGCCTTCGCCGCCCAAGCAATTGGCTGCGTTAGAGCATTTGCTTCAAAAGAATTTTGCCAAAAACATTTTAATATGAATGAAGCAATGGGTGAAATTAGTTATGATATAATCAACGTCAATGGTGGCGCCATAGCCCTTGGTCATCCAGTTGGAATGACGGGTGCAAGAATTATAATTCACACTTTAAGAGAGCTAAAAAGAAGAGGAAAAAATCGCGGCCTTGCAACTTTATGTATCGGCGGCGGACAAGGTGGATCAGTGCTTTTAGAAATTAATTAATCATCTAAAATACTTGTGTCATTTTAACTCACAACCACTCTTTATTCTAGTTAATTACAAACTAAAATTGAGCTAATAATTCTATTCTGATTATTCTGGAAAAAAAGAATTATTAATCTCAATTTTATTTACATGTCAATTCAAATCGAATTAGCTAAAGCATTAGAAAATATTCCAACCAACTACGAAGAACTTTGTGATTTATTTAAAGGTACGTCACAAGATTATCGAAACCTAAAAAACCAATTAGTAGAAGAACTAGAACTCAACGGAATTTTGTCCGAATTGCGCCATCAAATATGTCATTTAGCCAGAAATTTAGAATATTCGAACAGCGCAGGTATTTTGTTGTTAATGGAGGAAAGCGAAATATTTCCTATTGATGATTTTATTTACGATGATTTGGGGCATGATGGCCTTAGAGCTATTATTGCAGAATATAATAAACATGTCGCAACTCTATTTCAAAATCCTATTGAAATGAGTGAAGCTAAAGAAATGTACTTAGCTAATTTTAAACAAGCAGTGTTGTATCTAGAAAGTCTTGCAGAAAGAGTTATTGATACCCCGGCAAAAACTACAAGTGGATATTTGGCGACAGATGTATTTTTACGACAAAATCTTGAATCTCGTCAAGTTGTTAGAGTTAGCTCACTAGAAAACGCAGCACCTCTTTATGGAGCTGGGGCTGGGGCTGGGGCTGGGGCTGGGGCTGGAATCTAAGATCGGAAG
>CALBSF010000122.1 GCA_937927795.1 uncultured Rickettsiales bacterium | reverse complement strand
GTGGCGAAGCTTCCCAAATCACTGTAGTGGGATCTTTACAAGAAAATAAAAAAATTGAATTTAATTTAGATTTAATTAAAAAATTAACCGGAGTGGAAATTGAAAAAAATCAAGCAGTTGATATTTTAACGAATCTTGAATTTAAAATTAATGAAAAATCTCAAAACATTTTAACCGTAGAGATTCCAAGCCATCGCCACGATATTTCAATTTCGCAAGATTTAGTTGAAGAAGTTATTAGAATTTTTGGTTACAATAAAATTGTCAAAGAAAAATTAGAAAATTTCAATCATACCAAATCGGTTAATTTTCTTCACAAAATCAGAAGCAGCTTGGCTTTAAGCGGCATGATTGAAACAATTAACTGGTCATTTTGTGATGAAAATTTAGTAGAAATTTTTGCTAAAAAAGATGAAAAATTAACTTTATTAAATCCGATAAGTCTTGAACTTGGCCATATGCGCCCTACTCTGCTGGTTGGTCTTATTGAATCCTTAAAAAGAAATAGTGCCAGAAATTTTTCTAACTTATCACTTTTTGAAATTGGTAATGTTTTTTGTGGCGATCAAAAAATGATGGTTGCTGGCATTAGAACTGGCAAGAATCGAGAACAGAGCCATTATCATGATGAAAGAGATTTTGATATTTTTGATGTAAAAAAAGATTTTTCTCAAGTTCTAGAAATTTTTGGATTAAAAATTGAGAATCTACAAATTGAAACTTTAAATCCTCCAAAATATTATCACCCTCACCGCTTTGCAGCGCTAAAATTAGGGAAAAATTTAATTGGATATTTTGGCGAAATTCATCCCGCAACTATAAAAAAATTTGAATTAAAAAATCCTATTAACGCTTTTGAAATTTTTATTGATAATTTGCCACAAGAACCAAAACCAAGCTCTCGCAAGGCTTTTATAGTAAATGATTTTCCAATTGTTGAAAGAGATTTTGCTTTTTTGGTTGACAAAAATAAAGAAGTTGGAGAAATTGTAAAAACTATTAGCAATTGCGATAAAAATTTAATTAAATCAGTTAATATTTTTGATATTTATCAAGGAAAAAATATTGAAGATGACAAGAAATCTTTGGCTTTAAGAGTTTTTATAGAGCCAAAAGAAAAAACTCTAACTTCAGAAGAAATTGATTTAATTTCTAAAAAAATTATTACAGAAGTTGAAAATAAATATCAGGCAAAATTAAAGATCGGAAGAGCGTCGTGTAGGGAAAGAGTGTCTTCGCCTGTGTA
>CALBSF010000121.1 GCA_937927795.1 uncultured Rickettsiales bacterium | reverse complement strand
ATTGCTTTGAACTATGCGGAGCTTAGTTTTGGAGTCTGTTATTAATTTTGCTTCATCAATATAAAATTTTCCATATAGCAAATTTGCAATTGTTAAAATTAGAATAAGGCAGGCAAAAATTTTATCTGATTTTTGGTGATTATTTTTTAGAAATAAAATTGGAGTTAGTGATATTAAAACAATTAAAAAACTCAGTCCGTAAACTCCAAAAATATTTGCCATTTGTGAGAAATATTCGCTAAATAAAGCGCTATATCCAAGTAAATTCCAAGGAAATCCTGTAAATAAAAAGCTGCGAATTAGTTCAAAAAATATCCATAAAATTGCAAAAATAGTGATTTTCTGATAATTTTTATTTAAGTGAAATTTTTTGGTTAGGGCTTTAAAACTTACAGCTAAAAGGGCGAAGTAAATTGCTAAAATTCCTGGAATTAGCGTGAGGCAAAAAGGAATTAGCCAAGCAAATTCTTTTGCATCAACTAAAAGAGAGATCGCGATCCAATAATTTCCAGCTAAAAAATAACCAAATCCATAACAAAAACCGTAAAAAAAAGTTTGTTTTTGATTATGACTTTTTTCGATTAGAAAATAAAAAACTGTAATTGAAATTACAGAAAATATTATCAAATTAAATGGCGCAAAAGCTAGACTGCACAAAGCTCCCGCCCCGAAGGCGACAAATAATTTGCTTTTAAAAAAGTTGCTAATTTTTTCTAACATAAACTTCAAAATTACTAGTTATTATAAGGTGATTGCTTTTTTTTATAGAAGTTCTTTTTCCGTGAACTTGAAAATGATCGGCATATTTAAAATTTTCAAAAAATATTTTTTTAAATTCCGGATCTAAAAAATAATATTCTAAAAATCCAATATGACATCTAGAAAATTTTTCATCCCCAACATCATCAAGACCAAGATCTACAAAGATTATCTTATTTTTTTTATTTCTTAATTGATTTTTTATGTCATCTATCAGATAAGAAAAGGTAAAGGCGTTGCTTTTGTCTTTTATATCAAACATTAAAAAGGTTTGAGACTTTGCAATTCCAGCATGGGCGCTGTTAAAATGGAATTTGGCATTATTTTGTTTATCCAAATAATTAATAAAAGGAAATTGTTGGAAAATTGCTTTTGATAGAAATAGTGCCGAATCATCAGTATTTGGCGCGTAAATTTTATAATTGTAAGCAATTTTTTGTGACAAATCTAAATATCTTTGGTTCTTTTTTTCAAAAATAAATAATGAATTAAAGTAAAGATATACAAGACAAGATGTTGAAGCCAGAATCGTTACTATAGAGGCAGTGAGGAATTGTTGTTTGTTGTGCTTCTTTTCTAAAATAAATAGCGTAATA
>CALBSF010000120.1 GCA_937927795.1 uncultured Rickettsiales bacterium | reverse complement strand
TGGCTTATAAAGTTTCTTTTCGCTTAATTGAAAATTACTCATAATTTTTGTTTTTTAATTTTTAAATCTTGTAGTGATTTTTTTAGATATTTTACTTTTATTAAAAACTGAGTTGCAAGTGCTAAATCATTGGTTTTATAGCACTTAACCGCAGAAGCAATTAAAAATTTTATTTCGTTATTTAATTTTTCTTCAAGATTTTTAACTTCATTTTTATCAGCAATTTCACTAATTTTTTCTTGTAATTCTAATATGCTTGCAAGCGTTGAAAAATCTACCTTGGCAGCTTTTTCATCACTTAGAATATCAATATTTTGTAATTGCAAAATATGGCAAATTCTTAAAAAATTATCAGATAATATTTTATAAGCTTCATTAATTTCAATTGATTTTGAAATGTCATCAAGCCCTGATTTATCTGGATGAAATTGGTTTTGAAATTCAAGATATTTTTTTTCTAAAATCTCTAAATCAAGATCAAAATCGATTGGAAAATTGAAGGTTTCAAAATAATTTTTCATACCTTAAAAGATTCCCCGCAACCACAGCGCCCCTTTTCATTAGGGTTTACAAAATCAAAACCAGAATTAAGTTCATCGGTTTTGTAAATCATTTGACTGCCAATTAAAAACATCGCAACTTTCGGATCAATAAAAATATTTACTCCATCTTTAATTACCACATCATCAAATTTAGAAATATTTTTTTCTTTTATCGCATATTCTATCGCGTAAGACATTCCAGAGCAGCCACGGGTTTTAACATTGATTTTAATGCCTTCGCACGGCTCATTTCTTTGGGCAAGTAGGTTTCTTATTTCGCGCAAAGCTTCATCATCAATGGTTAAATAATCAACAATTGTATTTCCTGTTTCTGAAAATTGTAAACTCATTTTTTGCTATAATATTGAAAAAAATATTAATTTTTATTTTTTTTATAATCCTCAATCGCCGCTTTAATCGCTTCTTCAGCTAAAACTGAACAGTGAATTTTTACTGGAGGAAGTGATAATTCTTCAGCAATTTGTGAATTGGTAATTTTTCCGGCTTCATTGATATTTTTTCCTTTAATCCATTCAGTTGCAAGTGAGCTAGAGGCAATTGCAGAGCCGCAGCCGAAGGTTTTAAATTTTGCATCTTCAATAATTCCCTCATCTGAAACTTTAATTTGTAATTTCATAACATCGCCGCAAGCTGGCGCGCCAACCAGACCAGTTCCAATATTTTTTTCTTCTTTTTGAAAAGAACCCACATTTTGTGGATTTTCATAATGATTTAAAAGTTTTTGTGAATATGCCATATTTTTTTCTCCTAATGTGTTTTCCAGTTAATGGATTTTAAATCAATTCCTTCTTGCATCATTTCCCATAAAGGAGAAAGGCTGCGAAGTTTATCAACTTTTTCGCTAATTAATTTTATTGCATAATCTATTTCTTCTTCCGTTGTGAATCGACCAATTCCAAATCGAATTGAAGTGTGAGCAAGGTCATCTTCAACTCCTAAAGCATGTAATACATAAGATGGCTCTAAAGACGAAGAAGTGCAAGCTGAGCCGCTTGAAACTGCCAAATCTTTAATTGCCATAATCATTGATTCTCCTTCAATTCCAGCAAATGAGAAATTTATATTTCCAGCAATTCTATTTTCTTTATCGCCGTTAAGATAGATGCAAGTAAGCTTTGTAATGCCATTATAAAATTTATCACTTAAATTTTTAATGTGATTATGATCTTTTTGCATTTCATCTTTTGCAATTTGCGCCGCTTTACCAAAGCCAACAATTAATGGGGTTGGAGCGGTTCCTGATCTGATGCCGCGCTCTTGTCCGCCACCAGAAAAAATAGGCTTAATTCTAACTCTTGGTTTTCTTCTGATAAAAATTGCACCAATTCCTTTTGGACCATAGATTTTATGCCCAGAAATACTCATTAAATCGATGTTCATTTTTTCAACATCTAAAGGAATTTTTCCAAAAGCTTGAGCGGCATCAGTGTGAAAAAACACTCCTTTTTTGCGGCAAATCGCACCAATTTTTTCTAAAGGTTGAATAACTCCAATTTCATTATTGACCGCCATTATTGAAACCAGGCAGGTTTTATCAGTTATCGCTTTTTCGAGCTGATCTAAATTAATTAAACCATTTTTTTCTACTGGTAAGAATGTTGTTGTAAATCCTTCTTGCTCTAAGTTGCGAGCTGAATTAATTACGCATTTATGTTCAGTTGAAACGGTGATTATATGATTTTTGCCATTATCTTTATAAAATCTTGCAACCCCTTTGATGGCGATATTATTTGATTCGGTGGCTCCTGAAGTGAAAAATATTTCCTTTTCATTGGCATTAATTAAATCAGCAACTTGCCGGCGAGCAATTTCAACTAATTCTTCTGCCTTCCAGCCAAGGCTGTGGGTTCTAGAATGTGGATTGCCATAATCATTTTTCATTGATTCAACCATAACATCAATAACCCTTGGATCCATAGGTGTTGTGGCTTGATAATCTAAATATATCGGTAATTTAATTGTCATAAAATTATTTTCCTTTTTTATAAAATTCACTCCAAACTCTAATAAATTCTTCGATTTCTTTGTCGGTATTTTCTACTCCTAAACTCACACGAATTGCGCTTGATGAAAATTCTTCTTTTTCGCCCATCGCTTTTAAAATTCTTGATTCATTTAAAGTTCCAGAAGAGCAGGCGGCTCCTGCGCTTACGCAAATTTTATTTAAATCAAAATTAATTATTTGAGTTTGTTTATCTTTGTCATTCCTATTTTCTTCTAGTAATTTTATTATAAACTCTAAAAAGTCTTCGTCAACGGGTTCTGTGAATGTGTTGCTATGACTATTTATATTTTCAGTTTCATAATTGTTTGGAGAAATAATATTGTTTTGACTATCGGAGATTATCTTTGAATCAGAGAAACCGTAAGGATATTGAGGATATTGATAAAGCCCTTCATAGTTTGTGTTCGTGTTTGTAT
>CALBSF010000119.1 GCA_937927795.1 uncultured Rickettsiales bacterium | reverse complement strand
GGTCATGTTTACCAATACACCTTTTGCACCCTTAATTGAAATATCATCAAGTAAAGGGTTTGAAATTGCCGCTTCGCAGGCTAAAATTGCACGATCTTCACCGCTAGCTTCCCCAGTTCCCATCATGGCCTTACCCATTTTGGTCATGATGGTTCTAATGTCGGCAAAATCAAGATTTACAAGCCCGGGCATAGTGATTAAATCAGTTATTCCTCTAACGCCAGCATGCAAAACATCATCAGCCATTTTAAAAGCAGATTCAAAAGTTGTATTTTCGTTGGCGATTCTAAATAAATTTTGATTTGGAATTATGATTAATGTATCAACATGTTTTTTTAATTCCTCGATGCCTTTTTCTGCGGTTTCCATACGATATTTTCCTTCAAAATGGAATGGCTTGGTAACAACGCCAACAGTTAAAATATCGCGCTCTTTAGCTAATTTTGCAATTACAGGAGCTGCTCCAGTTCCGGTTCCGCCTCCCATTCCAGCAGCGATAAATACCATGTTGCTGCCATCAAGATATTTAGCAATTTCTTCTAAATTTTCTTCTGCCGCCATTTTGCCGCGATCAGGAAATGAGCCAGCCCCAAGACCTTTGGTAGTTTTAACTCCAAGTTGAATTTTGTTATCAGCAAGTGAGCTAGAAAGAGCTTGAGCATCTGTATTTGCAGCCACAAATTCAACGCCTTCAAGGCTAGATCGAATCATATTGTTAACCGCGTTACCACCAGCGCCACCAGCACCAAAAATTACGATTCTAGGTTTCATTAATTCACTTTCAGGAATGTTAATTTTTAAAGACATAGATTTTTTTGATTATTAATTATTGGCAGAAATTTATATTTATAAAATAAAGTTGCAATTTTTACTTACAAAATGATTGAATTTAAATCAATTGTAATTGACAAAGAAACATCTACTTTAATAAAGAAGAAGCGCCGCCAGACCAAGAAATACAAGGAATGAGAAGGTATCTGTTATTGTTATTAAAAAAACCCCAGATGATATTGCTGGGTCAAATTTCATTTTATATAAAAGTAGGGGAATTAATGCTCCAAAAAATCCTGCGATTAAAATTGTTGCAAAAATTGCGGTAGCAAAAACTAAGCTTAAATTTAAATCTTGCTGCCAAGCATAACAAACGCTGGCGGCGACTACCGCTAAGATAAAGCCATTAAATGAACAAACCAAAACTTCTTTAATTAATATTTTTAGAGCGCCAATATTACTAATTTCTTTAGTGGCAATTGCGCGAACTAACACGGTTAGAGCCTGAGTTCCCGCGTTTCCAGCGAGGGAGGCTACAACTGGCATTAAAACGGCTAAGGCAACTATTTTTTGAATTGCGGTGGAAAAAATAGCAATAATTGAAACCGCCATTAGACTTGTAAATAAGCTGGTTAAAAGCCATGGCGCTCTTGACTTTGCGGTAGAAAAAGATGACGAATAAAGATTAGCATCATTAACACCGGCAAGTAATAAAATATCTTCCTGCGCCTCATCTTGAATAATGTCGATTATATCATTGGCATAGATTACTCCAACCAACATTCCTTTTTGATCAACCACGGGCGCGTAGGTTAGGGACTATTTACTAAAAACTTGCGCCGCTTCCTCTTTATCCATATCAGCAAATAAAACTATAATATCTTCATTTGACATTATATCTGACATCAAAACATCTTTTTTATTTTTCAAAACCTTACTTACCATCACTTCAGAAATCGGATGGAAGTTATCGTCAACAATTACTAAATAGTTAAAATCATCTGGCAAATCAGGAGTGTTTTGTAGGTGGTGAGTGGCTTTGGCGATACTCCAATTTTTTTGCACCGCAACAAAATCTTGTCTCATTAAACGACCAACAGAATTCTCCGAGTAAGATAGAGCCTCTTCAATTTCATTTCTTTTTTCCAAAGAAACGTGATCTAGAATTTCTTCTCGGTCATCTTCTTCTATTGTTGCAATTACTTGCACCGCATCATCAATTTCTAATTGATCGATTGCTTTAGCGCTATCTTTGGAACCAAGCAATTCAATTACTTCATTTTTTAAGTCATCTTCAAGATAGGCGAGGGTTTCTGGGTCAATTTCGCTGGCGATGATTGCAATTAATTTTGCTCTTTTTTCAAAATCAAGAGATGATATAAAATCAGCCTGATCAGCAGGATGAAGCTCGCAAAACAGCTTTTTAACTTGGCTATTTAAATCATTATTTAAAGAATTGATAATTCTTGCTTTAACATTTTGATCAATTCCAAAATCATTTTCATGGTTAATTTCTTGCTGTTTTTCCATAGGCTTAGCAAAGTTTTTCTTTTAGATTGTCATTTAAATTTGGTAAAGCCAAGTTAATTTCAAGCATTTCTTTCATATTGCCATTGCAGTGTAAAACAATGTCACAGCCTGCATCTAAAATTGATTTTGTTTTATCAAAAAAACTTCCTTTTAAAGCTTTCATTGAAACATCATCGCTCATTAAAATATTTTTAAAACCAATTTCTTGTCTTATTAAATTTATTGCTTTTTTTGAAGTGGTGGCGCAGTTTTCTTTATCAATTGCGCTATATAAAATATGAGCGGTCATCGCGAATTTTTGATCATGAAGATTTTTAAAAACAGCAAAATCATTTTTGCTTAAATATTCAATTGAAGCATCTACAATTGGTAATTCCAAATGACTGTCAGATGTTCCAAGGCCGTGACCTGGAATATGTTTTATTACTGGATAAACATTTTTTGAAAGTAGGGCATCGCAAACCACTTTTCCTAAAATTGAAACTTGATCGGGGTTATTTCCATAAGCGCGATCTCCAATAACTTGATGAGTTTTTTCACTTAGAATGTCAAGCACCGGAGCGCAATTAACATTAATTCCAACTTCGTTTAAATCGATAGCAATTTCTTGAAAATTTTTAAATAATTCTTCTTTTGATTGTTTGGGATTTTCTTGATATAAATCAGCAAAATATTGTCCTGCTGGATATTTTTTCCAGTGAGGCTCTTTAAGCCTTGCAACTCTTCCACCTTCTTGATCAACTAAAATTAAAACTTCACCATCCATTAATTCTTTTAAGGAATCGGTTAATTTTTTTAATTGAATTTTATCTTCGATATTTCTGGCAAAAATAATAAATCCCAAAGCTCCATTTTTTTTAAAAAAATATTTTTCTTCATCGGTTAGTGTGGGGCCGCAAAGGCCATATATTACTGGCTTTGAGCAGTTCTTATTTTTGGATATTTCTTTTAATAGAGTCATTTTGATCTTTTGGATATAATTTTCTATTTGAGTAAATTATAGATAAAACTCGATCTCATCGATCCTCCCTCAAGGGGAGGATGATTAGATCGAGTTTTATCTATAATATTTGGTGTTTAAATAATCAGCAAAATTACCCTAAATTTTCCGCAACAAAATCCCAATTCACTAAATGATTCAAGAAAGTATCAATATAGCTTGGGCGAGCATTTTGAAAGTCTAAATAATAAGCATGTTCCCAAACATCCATTGTCATCAAAGGCTTTGCTTGAGAGGTTAGTGGAGTTTGAGCATTACCAGTTTTTACAACTTTTAATTTACCTTCATCAAGCACAAGCCAAGCCCAGCCTGATCCAAATTGAGTTGCGCCAGCGCTTTTAAATTCGGTAACAAAATTTTCAAAAGATCCAAAATCGCTAGTAATTTTATCTAAAACTTTGCCAGATGGCTTGCCTCCACCATTTGGTTTCATTGAATGCCAGTAAAAAGTGTGATTCCAAACTTGCGCGGCATTGTTAAAAATTCCAGCTTTATTGTTATCGCCAGCAGAAATTGCAATAATTTCTTCCAGGGATTTATCTGCTAAATCTGATCCGGCAATTAAATTATTTAAATTGGTAACATAGGCCTGGTGATGTTTACCATGATGAAAATTAATAGTATTTTCTGAAATATGGGGAGCTAAAGCGCTTTTAGCGTAAGGAAGTTTAGGTAGTTCAAATGGCATGGTTCCTCCAAAAATTTTAGGTTGAATAACTGAATTCTTGCTTGTTTTATTAAGAAGCTTTAATTTGCAAGAGCCTAATAAAAAAGCTGAGGAAATCAGGGTTGATTTAATGAAATTTCTTTTTGAGATTTGCATATATCAGATTCTATTTCTTGAGGTTTGGCAAGTCAATTAACAATTTTAAATATGACCAGAATTTCTGCAATAATTGTTGCGCATAATGAAGAAAAAAAAATTGAGGATTGTTTAAGAAGCCTTGATTTTGCTGATGAAATTGTCGTGGTGCTTGATAAGTGCAGCGATAAGACTAAGGATATTGTTTTAAAATATACCAATAAAATTATTGAAGGCTCTTGGAGTATTGAAGGAGCTAGGAGAAATGTTGCTGTAAAAGCTGCAAGTTTTGAGTGGATTTTAGAAATTGATGCCGACGAAAGAATTTCTAAAGAATTACAAAAAGAAATTATCGAAATTAAAAATAGCGAGCCTTGTAATTTTGAAGTTCCAATAGCTAATTATATTGGCAAAAGATTGGTAAAATATGGCTGGCTTAGAATACTTGGCGTTGAAAAAAGACAAACTATTTCATATCAAGGTTTTAAAAAATATCACGAAGATAAAGAAATTCATCCAACTTGTGATTTAAAGGGTGAAATAAAAAAATTAAAAAATCCAATTATACATTTGGTCGATGATGATATATCAGATTTGTTAGTCAGATTTAATCGTTACACCAATTGGAAAGCTGGCGATATGATTAGAAGTGGTAAAATCAAGGGTGGTTTTTTTAGTTTAATTCTTGGCTTAAAATTAAGATTTATAAAATCATTTGTTGTTAAAAAAGGCTATAAAGAAGGTGTGCTTGGAGTTTTGCTAGCATTGCTTTGCGGCTTATATCCTTTAGTTTCTTATCTTAAAGCAAAAGAAAAATTATAAATGAGAATAGTTAATATAATTTTAACCTCACAAAATGGTGGGGCAGAGCAGGTTTTTCTTGATTATTTAAAAACTTTAAAAGATTTAAATCATCAAGTTTTAGCAATAACCAAAGAAGATGCGCCTTACGCAAATCAGGTTTTAGAGATGGGAGCTGAGCTTAAAAAAATAAAAAATAATTTTGGTGATTTTGATATTTTTGCTGCAAAAAATATTGCGAATATTCTAAAAGAATTTAAGGCTGACGCAGTTGTGGCGCATGTTGGCAGGGCAATGGTTTTATCTAGAAAAGCGATTGGAAAAAATAAAGATATCAAACTCATTGCAGTTAATCACAGCACCAATGTTAAGCGCTCTATTGGCAGTGATATAATCTTATCGGTTAATAAAGAAATTTTTTATCGTACAATTCAAAAAGGTCAAAGTGAGGATAGAAGTTTTGTTATTTCAAATGCTATTGATTTGAGTGATGCGATAGAGGTGGCGCCAGAAGTTGATTTACAAAATAAGAATGAAATTGTAATTGGGGTGATGGGGCGTTTTCAAAAATGCAAAGGTTTTAGTGAGATGTTATATGTGCTAAAAAATCTTGAAACAATTTCTAACAAAAAATTCTTTTTAAAAATTGCCGGGGGCGGCCAAGAAGAATCTAACCTAAAGGATTTGGTAAAAAAATTAAACTTACAAGATAGAGTTGAATTTTGTGGTTGGATAAAAAATAAAAATGATTTTTTTTTCTCAATTGATATTTTTTGTATGCCTTCAATAGATTCATCTGGAGAAACATTTGGTTTAGTAATTTTAGAAGCGGTAAAATATCGTAAGCCAGTAATTGTAACTGATTGCGATGGTCCAAAAGAGGTTGTTCGCGATAGAGTTGATGGTTTGATAGTTCAATTGCAGCCAGAAAATTTATTTATAGAGCGTTTTTCTCGAGCAATAATTGATTTAAGCAATAATAATATTCTAACAAACCAAATAATTCAAAATTCCTTCATCAGACTAAAAGAAAAATTTTCCTACGCGGCTTTAAAAAATCGATTGAAGGAAATTTTTGGTGAAAATTAATAATTAAACAAATGTCGCAAACACAATTTTTATTATTACTTTTAGCAATAATCCCAATTGCAAACTGCATAATATTTTCTATTTTTTACGATAATCAAGTCATAAATAACATCATCAATAAAGCCTCGTCAATCCTATTCTTTGCCCCTTTAATAGGGCTTTGTGGCGGATTAAGTTATAGTGATAATTTAGTTTTTAACACTAAAATAAATGAAATTTCTTTAGTAATTGCTATCGATAAAATAACCATAAATTTTTTATGGTTATTAGGATTTTTATGGATTATTTTAAATTTTTATTCTCATCGCTTTTCAACATTATCAAAAGATGAAAATATCAACAGTTTAAAATTCTTTTTAAGCGTAATTATATCAATTCTCACCTTATTAATCTTAAGCAAAAACTTAGTTTCATGGTTTTTATTTTACTCAATTTTATTATTTTTATTAAAATTTTTTGCTGAGAAGTTTTTATATAAAAAAAGAGATATTTTTTCACAAATTTTTAATTTAATTTTTACCCTTCAATCATTCGCTTTTTTTCTCGCAATTTTCTTAACTTACAACTTCACCAAAAACCTTGATTTTATTGATTTAAATAATCTTTCTTACGAAAAAACTTTGTTACTTATTTTTCTATATTCCTTTGCATTATTCGCCTTCATTTTAGCGCCATTTTATTTAATATTTTATCGCTTTAATGTAGAATTAATTTTTATCTATTTATTCTGTTTTTTATCTTACGCGTTACCTGTTTTATGCTTATTAACCAAATTTCAATTTCTTCCTAAAAATATCGATAGATTCATGGTTATTTTTATTGAACTAATATTTTTAGCTAACATCGCCATTTCTTCCTTATTTTTAATATTTTCCAAAACCATCAAAACTTCATTTTTGCATATTTTTTTCCAGCAATTAGTTTTTGCCATTTTCGCTATTTTTATTTTTACCTTACATGACAAAACTAAAATTTATTTTCCCACTATCTCATTTGGTCTGAATATCAGCTTATTTTTTGTTTTAATTTCCAATTTAGCCTTATATTTAAACAACTCAAAAGACAAAGATATAATCGGCATTTTTTATAAAATGAGAATAAATGGAATTTTGATGCTATTTTGCCTTGCAAGCTTAATTGGCGCAGCTCCGTCAATTAGTACAATTCAGAATCTTTCTTTAATGAAAATTGCTACAAATAATCATTTATTTTTACCAAAAATCATCTTAACCCTTTATTATCTAAGCTTGATTATCTTTTCATTTAAATTATTATATCCTTTATTGTCGCCAAATTCTTTAGATAAATCGCCGGAAGATCTAGATTTAATCAATCAAATTGAAAGTGATTCTAGCTTGATTTTAGCTCCTACAATTCTGGCTTTATCACTAATTTTATCTTTAATATTTTCTTCTTTTTTAATTTATGGATGAAATAAAATCTGAAATTTTAAAAATTTGTCAAGATTCTAAGAAGGCATCGCTTGAGCTTGCCAATATTGATTTGGAGATAAAAAATCAAATTTTATTAGAAGTTGCAAAATCAATTAAAAAAGAAGTAAATGAAATTATAAAAGCCAATGAAGAAGATGTAAAAAATGCCAAAAAAAATGGGCTCGATGATGCAAAAATTGATCGTTTAATTCTTGATGAAAAAAGAATTTTTTCTTTAGCCGATGCAATTGAAGATATTGTAAAATTGGCTGATCCGGTTGGAAAAATTCTTTATGATGTTGATCGCGATAATGGTTTAAATATAAAAAGAATTACCACGCCAATTGGGGTGTTGCTTGCAATTTATGAATCTCGTCCAAATGTTACTTCTGATATTGCTGCACTTGCTTTAAAATCAGGTAATGCGGTGATTTTAAGATGTGGTTCTGAGTCGATTAATTCATCTAAAATTTTGGCGCAAATTTATCGAAATGCTTTAGAAAAATTCAATGTTGATAAAAATTCAGTAATATTAATTTCTAATGTTAATAGAAATTATGTAAATGAATTATTGAAAATGGAAGATTATATAGATGTAGTTATTCCAAGAGGCGGAAAATCCTTGATTAAAGCGGTTTTAGAGCATAGTAAAATTCCAGTTTTTCGTCATTTGGATGGAAATTGCCATACCTATATTCATGAAGCGGCTGATTTTGATAAGGCAAGAAAAGTTTTATTAAATGCTAAGCTTAGAAGGGTAGGGGTTTGCGGCGCAACTGAATCTCTTTTGATAGATCAAAAAATTGCGACAAAAATTTTACCTTTAATTGCCGATGATTTGCTTGAAAAAAATTGCGAAATGCGCGGCGATCAAGAATCTGCCTCAATTGATCAAAGAATTAAAAAAGCCGATGAAGAAGATTTTTACACTGAATTTTTAGATAAAATTATTTCAATAAAAATTGTTCAAAATTTAGATGAGGCAATAAAACATATTGCTAAATATGGCTCAATGCATACCGAAAGCATTATTACTGAAGATGAAAAAGCGGCAAAAATTTTTTTACAAAAAGTAAATTCTGCAATTGTAATGCATAATGCATCAACCCAGTTTGCGGATGGCGGCGAATTTGGTCTTGGCGCAGAAGTTGGAATTGCAACAGGGAAGCTTCATGCTAGAGGTCCGGTTGGCTTAGAGCAGCTGGTAACTTACAAATATATTGTTGTTGGCGATGGCGCCTGTAGGGCTTAGATAAATTGCCTAATAAATTAATTTACTAAATGCAATAATTTCTAAAATAATAATTTTAATAATAAAACATGTCAAAAAAATATAAAAAAACTCATATTCAAGAACGCAAATTACATCCAGAAACTCAAATGATGTCATATGGTTATGATGCTTTTATGTCTGAGGGCGCAGTAAAGCCGCCGGTTTTTTTAACCTCAACTTTTGCCTTTAAAACCGCTCAAGATGGTGAAGAGTTTTTCGATGTAATGTCGGGCAGAAAGCCGATGCCAAGTGGAAGTGTTGGTGGTTTAATTTATAGCAGATTCAACAATCCAAATCTTGAAATTATTGAAGATCGCCTAGCTTTGCTTGAAGATGCAGATGCTTGTAATGTTTTTTCTTCAGGAATGTCGGCAATTGCAACCATGTTTTTTGCTTTATTAAAACCTGCAGATGTTATAGTTCATTCTGCGCCCTTATATGGCGGCACCGAAACTTTAATTCGCAAATCTTTTGCAAATTGGGGAATTTTGGATGTTGAATTTCTGGATGGCTTGAATCAAAAAAATATTGAAGATGCCTTGGAAAGCGGCCATTTAAAGGGTAGGGTGGCGATGGTTTATATTGAAAGCCCGGCCAATCCAACCAATTCAATGGTTGATTTTAAAAAAATAAAAAACGCAGTTGATAATTTTGAAAAAAAATACAGCTATCGTCCAATCATTGTTTGCGATAACACAATGTTTGGGCCAATATTTCAAAAGCCATTAAATCACGGCGTTGATCTAGTTTGTTATTCATTAACTAAATATGTTGGCGGACACTCAGACCTAGTTGCCGGAGCGGTTATGGGTAAAAAAGAATTGATGGATAAGGTTCGTTCAAATCGAAATTCTTTTGGCTCGCAGCTTGATCCGCATTCTTCTTGGATGATTTCAAGATCACTAGAAACTGTTCATATTAGAATGAGAGCTGCTGAAAAATCATCGCTAGAAATAGTTGATTGGCTTGATAAAAATCCTTATAAAAAAGTAAAAATTTATCATCCGAAATATATTGAAGATAAAAATTACCAAGAAGCCTTTAAAAATCAGTGCCTCGGATATGGCTCAACTTTTGCTTTTGTAATTGAAGGGGCAACAAGACAAGATTGTTTTAAATTTATTAATGCTTTGCAATTATTTAAATCAGCGGTAAGCCTTGGTGGAACTGAATCTTTAGTGTGCCATCCTTCTTCAACAACTCATTCTGGAGTTCCTCAAAACCTGCGCCAAATCTTTGGTCTCGAAGAAGGCTTAATCCGCCTATCAATCGGTCTTGAAAACCCTCAAGACTTAATCGAAGATTTAACTTTCGCGTTTAAGGCTTTGTAAAAATATGTAAATTGCCCAATTGTCACACTGAGCTTGTCGAAGTGTAATTCAGGATACATAAGTCCTTAAAATCACACTTCGACAAGCTCAGTGTGACGATGAATTTGTTGCGATCTTTGTAATAAAAAATAAAGGGGTCAGACCCTTTTTCTACTAATCCTAAAAGGGGTCTGACCCCTTTTGGTTTATTTATTACTTAAAGCCTTCCAAACAAACTCAGTTGTAAATGGCAACAAAGATGCACTTGCTTCGCACATGGTGATTAAAACCGTGTAAAGCACATCGTAAGAATCTTGTTTGTCTTGATCGATGCCGCTTTTCCAAAAGCGTGTTCTGCTTCTTCTGATATACCAATTATTTAGACTTTCAAAAAAATGATTAAATTCTTCTGCGGCAATTACGGTGTCGTAATTGGTCATGGCTTTATCAATATTTTCAACCGCCGCCTTTAATTTAGCTAAAATATAACGATCTAAATTATTTTTAAATTCTCTTGAAGCTGTAATGCGATTAGCCTTGATTTTGTCGGCATTGGCGTAAAGGCAAAAGAAATTAAAGGCATTTATAAGCGGTTTAATTGATAGGCGAAGAGTGTCGCGAATTGCTTTTCCTTCCTTGTCAATTCTCAGTTCTTGACCGCGCATTACGGGCTGCGAAATCATGTAAAAACGCATTGCATCTGACCCTAAAGTAGAAAAAATTTCTAGGGGATCAGCGTAATTTTTTAAACGCTTAGAAAGTTTTTGCGATTTTTCATCTAAAATTGTACCGTGACAAATTACATTTTTAAATGGTGGTTTGTCAAAAAGCGCAGTTGATAAAACAACCATAGTATAAAACCAGCCGCGGGTTTGAGCGATATATTCAGTAATAAAGTCGGCAGGAAAATTATTTTCAAACCATTCTTTATTTTCAAAAGGATAATGGGCTTGAGCGTAAGGCATTGAGCCTGATTCAAACCAGCAATCAAGAACATCGTTAACGCGCTTATATTGCTCACCGTCAATTTCAAAAGTTACATCATCAATAAATGGTCGATGTAAATTGGTAATTTTTTTACCTGAAATTTTTTCTAATTCCGCAATTGAGCCAAAGACTTTTAACTTGCCAGATTTTGATTTCCAAACTGGAACTGGGCATCCCCAAAAACGATTACGCGTAATTGACCAATCGCGCGCACCTTCTAACCACTTACCAAATTGACCTTCTTGAATGTGATTTGGAATCCAGTTAATTTGTTTATTAACCTCAATCATGCGATCTTTAAAATCAGTAACTTTAACATACCATGATGAGACAGCGCGATAAATTAGTGGAGTGTCGGTTCTCCAGCAATGTGGGTAATTATGAAAATATTGTTCAGTTTTAAGCCATGCGCCAGTTGATTTAAGATATTTAATAATATCATCATTAGTTTCAAAAACTTGCCTTTCATCAAGCTTTAAGTCATTGGTATCTAGAATTTTACATACTTGGATTTGTCCATTTTTTTCTCTTAATTTAAATAAAATTTTTGAACTAAACTTTCCACCTTCATCAACTGGGCAGAGGGTTGGAATGCCGTATTTTTTACATAACAATTGATCATCTTCACCAAATCCAGGGGCTAGATGTACTATGCCAGTTCCTTCTTCAGTTGAAACAAAATCCCCGTGCAAAATTTTAAATATATTGTCATAGCACTCATCCAAGTCTGTCTTATCTATCATGAGATTTTCATTAAAAATCTGTTGATACTCTAGTCCAACAAGATTCGATCCTTTTAAGTTTCCAACCACTTCGAATTCGCCCAAATCTTTTGTAAATTTTTCGATTAAACTAGTAGCTAGAATTAAAACTTCTTTTTCTGGCGTAGTATTTTCTGGTTTTATTTTTTTTACCTTTATTGCTGCATAATCAATTTCCTTCCCAACAGCTAAAGCAAGATTTGCTGGCAGTGTCCATGGAGTTGTTGTCCAAGCTAGAAGTGAGACTCTAGAAATATCGCTAAGAGAAAAAAATTGAGATAAATTTTTTCCATTTTCATTATTTCTGTTTGTTAGTAGGGAAAACTTAACCGTAACCGCCTTACTTTCCTTTCTTCTATAAGCATTATCCATCCTAGTTTCAAAGTTTGACAAAGGTGTTTGACATGCCCAAGAATAAGGAACAACTCTAAAATCTTCATATAACAGCCCTTTTTCAAACAGCTGATTAAAAGCCCAAATTACTGATTCCATGTAATTTAAATCCATGGTTTTGTAACTGCCATCAAAATCAACGAAGCGGCCTTGGCGAGTAACATAATGTTTCCAATCACCAGCATATTTCATTACTGAAATTTCGCAGGCTTTATTGAATTTCTCAATTCCATATTCTTGAATTGCGATTTGCCCGGAAATTGGTCTGCCTTCTTTTTGAGTAAGTTCTTTTTCAGTTTCCATTTCAACTGGAAGACCGTGAGTGTCCCAGCCGAAGCGGCGTTCAACTTTTTTGCCTTTCATGGTTTGATAGCGGGCAAAAATGTCTTTAATGAAGCCGGTTAGAAGGTGCCCGTAGTGGGGAAGGCCGTTGGCGAAGGGTGGG
>CALBSF010000118.1 GCA_937927795.1 uncultured Rickettsiales bacterium | reverse complement strand
CACTCGATATAATCCCCTCTCCCTTGAGGGGAGAGGGTTAGGGTGAGGGTGATTGGCCTTCTAAGATAGCACCAAAGGTTATATACCAAACTAAAATCATCTTGATACCAGCACCACCTCCAAACATTCATTAAAATCCTTAAATTTATCTCTAATTTTTTTGACTGTATTTTTTACATGTCCCCATTTTTGTTCAATTGGATTGAAGTCAGGGGAATATGGTGGAAGGTAGAGAAGTTGGCAATTTGCCGAGCTTATTAGCTCTACTGTTTTTTGTGATTTATGGAAAGCAGCATTATCCATAATTATGGTTTGATTTGGCTTAAGTTCCGGTAATAGAATTTCTTTAACCCAAAGATTGAACATTTCGCTATTGGTGTTTCCTTCAAAATAGAATGGAGCTATGAGTTTTTTCGTTTGATTTGAGTAAGCTGAAATAACGGTAATTCTTTTTAAATATTTTCTTTGACCTTTCTTATTGTCATAAAGTCTCTCCCCTCTTGCCTTCCAGCCATATTCTTTCTTCATAGAAAGATCAAATCCACTCTCATCAAGATAGATAAGATTTTCCTTAGGAATTTGATTTAAAACTCTTTGATATTCTTCTCTCAAATCTTCCCTTCGCTCCTCGTAAAGGAAGCGTTTTTTTATATGTGATATTCAATTTGCGTAATATGTAAAGTATTGCTGTATCTGATGTTTTAAACCTTTTCCCTAAATCTTTTAAAGTTTCATCTGGATGCTTATCGACATACGCCGCAACCCTATCGTAGTTTATCGTCCTCAACTTAGATAAATCAAATACCCTCTGACGCGGCTCATAACTTTTGGTCGTTTTGTAGCTCTTCCACCATCTCTTAACAGTTATAATTGAAATAGAAAAAGTTTGCGCGGTCTTTGATTGACTTACACCATCTTCAAGAAAACCAATAACTCTTCTTCTTAGGTCATTACTATAAGCTTGAGGCATATTTTTAATAAAAAATTAATCAAAATAAAAGTTAACTTACTTAGACTAGCTCAAGCTTTTATAGTATCAAGATGATTTTAGTTTGGTATCACCGACAAAGTTTTTATTATTTAATTGCAATGTTATTAGTTCAAAAATTACTCAAACTGCTCTTGAAAAATTCTTTCCTCTAAAGAATGATTTAAATCAAAAAGAATTCTAAAATTAATTGAACAATCTTTTGCTATAGATACTTCCTTAATATTTTTCACCTCTTTTGAATCAGCCATTGCAGAGACTGGGCGGTTTTTGTAATCTATTACTTCAAAACTAACTACGCTGTCTTCTGGCAATAGGGCGCCTTTCCAATTTCTTGGTCTAAAAGGGCTGATAGGGGTTAAGGCGAGAATTTTGGTGCCAATTGGAATTATCGGTCCTCCAACAGAAAGGTTGTAAGCGGTGCTGCCGGCTGAGGTTGCAAGTAATATTCCATCAGACATTAGGCATTCCATTCTTTTTTGATTATTAACCAAAATTCTGATTTTAGCTGCTTGACTAGATTGCCTTAAAAGAGAAACTTCGTTTATTGCAATATGGCTGTGTTTATTGTTATCCATATCTACCACATTCATTCTAAGTGGATTTAAAATTGATTCTTGAGATTTTTCTAAAATTTCTAAAAAATTTTTTTCACAAAAAGAATTTAATAAAAATCCAACCGTGCCACAATTTACGCCGTAAATTGGTAATGTGGTTTTTTCATATTCATGAAGTAAATGCAGCATTAATCCATCGCCGCCAACAGCGATAACTAAATCAATTCCTTGTATTTGTAGATGATTAAAAGTTAAATCTTTGAAATTATATTTTTGAACTAAGAAATCTTTTTTTGCGATAGCATCTTGGTTGTTTTTAGCTGCTACAATCGCGATATTTTTATATTTCATAAATTTAATAAAAACACTATTTTACTTTCTTACCTTTCTTGGTAAGGCAAAAAAAACATTTTCAATAATGCCGTCCATGTCACTTACCACAACTTCTTTTGTAACTAATTTTTTTATTTCGTCAATTACATTTTGCACTAAAATTTCTGGGGCTGAAGCTCCGGCAGTTAGTCCAATTGATGAGACATCATCAAACCACTCTATTTTTAAATCACCGGCGCCGTTTATTAAGTAAGATTTGAGTCCACATTCTTCGCCTAAATCGCGCAAACGATTAGAATTAGAGCTGTTTTTTGCGCCAATTACCAATAATAAATCCACCATTTTTGAAAGGCTGCGAACAGCGTCCTGTCTGTTTTGAGTGGCGTAACAAATATCTTTAGTTGCAAGACCTTGTTGCATTTGTGGAAATCTTTTTTCTAAAATTTCAACAATTTTTTTAGTATCATCAACGCTTAAAGTGGTTTGAGAAACATATGCAATTTTGTTGGGATTTTTAATTTCAACGGTTCTAGCGTCATTTTCATCGGCAACTAAAATTACTTCCTTTTTTACTCTACCGCTAGTTCCTTCAACTTCTGGGTGACCAGGGTGACCAATTAAAATAATCTCACAATCTTCTTCTTCATATTTTTTTGCCTCGCGATGAACCTTGCTTACTAAAGGACAGGTGGCATCAATAACATCAAGACCTCTTGTAAGGGCATCTTCCTCAACTTTATCAGAAACTCCATGCGCTGAAAAAATTGTGATCGCACCAGCTGGAATTTGATCAACCTCATCAACAAAAATCGCCCCTTTTTTTTGCAGAGATTCAACCACAAATTTATTGTGAACAATTTCGTGGCGCACATAAATTGGAGTGCCAAATTTTGCAATTGCTTTTTCAACGGTTTCAATTGCGCGTGTTACTCCAGCGCAGAATCCTCTTGGTTTGGCTAATATTATATTTAGTTGGTTTTTCATTTTTTTTATCATTATCTACTTCTACTTCCACTTCCAAGTCCAACGCCTGCTCCAAAGGGGATTGCTCGCACTGGAGGCGTTGATGCAGGAGTTGCTGATTGTTGCGCCTGAACGCTTCTTAACACTCCAGCTGCTTGTCCAAAAGCGGTGCCTCTGGCGGAGGCACCTACTTGTCCACCAGCAGATTGAGAGGCTGTAGGTGCTGTTGCAGCTGGAGCAGTAGCTGGAGGTGGTGTTGCTGTTGCTGTTGTAGCTGCCATTGCCACCGTTGGCGATGTAGCTGCTACCGCTGGCGATGCCGCTCCCGCTCCCGCTGCCGCTCCCGCTGCCGATGCCGCTCCCGCTCCCGCTCCAGTTCCCGCTGCCGCTCCCATTCCCGCTCCCGCTCCCGCCGTTACAGATCCAGCGCTGGCTTGTGTTGGACTAACAGCGCTTGCCACAGCTCCAGCTGCTGGAATGGCGGTATTTTCTTGATCGTTAGTTAAATCTTCATCATCTGGCGCTGCAGCTCTAGGAGGCAATCCAGCTAATGTGCGTTGTTGATCTATGATGTTCATTGTATTGTTAATTATACCATTATCAATTCCAGCATTTTTCATCATTTTTTCGAATTTTGCTTGCTGCTCATTGAATTTCTCTTCATCCGTAGCATTAGGATTACTAGCAATAAAGCTTTTAGTCATAAATATCCAAGCTGCAGCTAAGAAAAATCCAAGTGGTGGCATAGAAACTGATAAAGCTAACGCTACTAATCCATTTAGAAGCTTCATCTTATCAATTTCTTTGCCACCTGAACTTAGTCTATTTTTAAATTTTTTATCTTCCTCTTTTTCAGCTTCCTCTTCCTCTTTAGTTTTTCCTATTTTTTTAGTTGGATCTAAAAATTCTTTTGCTTGATCGATAATATCTTTATTGCCGGCTTTTTCGAGTTTTTCTAGTTCTTTTCCAATTTTTATAATAGCTGTATCACTGTCTAATGTTGGATCTGATAGGCATTCGCAGGCTTCTATAATTGGTAAAGCTTCGGGACCAATTTCCTTATTTTTTGACAAAAGATGATAGAATAATCCGAAAGCCTTTTCTTCCTCAGCCATATTTTGAACTTCAAGATCATCCAGAACGCCTTGTATGTTTGCATCATCAAAGTCAGTCATTTTTCCAGTATCATCACAAACAATGCCAAGATTCGTTAGAACTCTGTTAAACAAAGCAGCTCTTCTTGCGGCGATTTCTAGTGGATCTGCAGCTGTTGGGCTTGGTGCGCTAGTTGTATTTGCATTACCTGCGACTGGCGGTGTAAGAGGTTGGGGGGCATGAGCACTTGCCGCAGCAGTTGAGGCACCACCTAAAGCGGGGGGCGTCACTGTTACTGGCTTAGGGGGTGGTGGAGTAGTTTGTCCTTGCTGTTGATCAGCAGTCGTGTCGGAGGGATCGTCATCTTGCGGATTAACAGAATAAGCAACTTCGTCAAATGGAAAATCTACAGGTTTTTTTAGACCATTTGCTCGATTTTCCAATTTTACTGAAGAATCTAATCCTTCTCTTTTTTCTATTCTGGCTTGAAGTGCTACAATTAATTGTGGATGCAATTTTGATTGTAAATGAGTAAGGGTAAATTGTCTAAGCGTATCTCCATTTGAGTTTTTTTTCTGATCATCTAAGCTTATGATAAAATCTGCAATATTATCCAGTTCTGATTCTTGCTCTTGCGGCGAAGTTTTTGGCAACGTATTGCCAAGATATTGAAAATCGCCATTGATCAATCTATTTGCAGCATCTAGAGTGGGAAAATTTGCCAGAAATTCAACAAATAAAGCAAAGGAGTCATCAGACGATTTCAGAAGGGCGCATTGCGGTGATTTTAAAAATCCACCAATAATTGATGGCTTTTCTTCTTCGGTTGCATCAAGAAAATCAGTTCGTAACTTCTCAAAAATATCAACTCTTTGTGGATTAATTTTAAATAATATAGCAGGTTCCGCGACTGTTTTTGGACCTCTGGCTCTAAGCATTTCAACGACTTGATCAGCTTGAGTAATTGTTGCGCGAGAAAGAGGTGGTAGTCTATGAGGAGGTCTAGAAGGCTGAGAAGATGAAGTTGCGGCACTAGAACTTTCACTGGTCATTGGTTGTAAAACCGGGTCGCCTGAAATGCCGCGAGCCATTTGCATTGCAGCTTCCACATCTCTTCTTTGGCCGCCAATTTGAGGTAGTGGAGTATCAAGAATAGAAGGTTTTGGAGTTGCTGCGGCTTTTGCTAGTTCTTGTGATTTTTCAAATTCCTCGCTATCTGCATCGCTTGCGGTATATCCATCTGCAGCATCGATAGTTTCTAAAACTTCCTCATCTAAAGTTGACCCATTAATTGCTGGACTCTCAGGCTCTTCTTCGTAATTTTCAAATGCAAAATCCTCATCTTGATATTCATCTTCTTCTAGATTCGCATTTTCTGGATCTTCTGTTGACGAAGTATCTTCAGGAAAAAATACATCATCTGCATAAGGATCAACTTCAGGCTCAGCTTGTGTTCCAAGTTCTTCTGGCGCAAGATCTTCTTGTCCCATTAAAGCCATTTCCTCTGCCAATCGACTTTGTTCCAACTGAGCTCTAGCATTTTCCTGCGCCACCAACCTTGCCTCATTTCTAATTGCATCAACCGTTGATATTGCCTTAACTTTTCTGGCAAGACTTTGAATTCTTACTGCCGCAGCTTCTTTTGCCTGCGCTTCTTGCTGAGATTTTTCTGTTTTTAATTGAGATTCAAGTTTTTGAAATTTTGATGTCAAATGTTCAATATCTTCATCATCAGCTAAATGATTGTTGCCATCTTCAGTTGTGATATTTATTATTGGATAGCCAAAAGAATCTTTGGCTAAAGAGAGTGTCATTTTTTGATCTAACCCAACAATATCGCCATCAAGAGTAAATGAATTTTCGCCATTTTTTACAATCTTACTTGCCTGATCAAAATCTTCAAATGTAGTTTTTATTCTTTCAAGACTTGTAAATAATGCATCTTGCCTTCCTTGTCTTTCTAATCTTTGCTCATTGGTTTGTCCAGTTAAAACAAAATATTGCAGATGTTGTTTTTTTTCATCCAGATCTGAGCTTAAAACTCCTGGGTCGCTGCCTAATAAAATATTTGATTTTTCTTTAGCAAGAAGCTGGGTTATTCCAAGATCTTTAGCATAATTCTCTATTTGTGATCGCTCTGTTTCTAATAACTCAATAATATTCTGCTCGACAATTTGCTCACCTGAAAAACCTATAGCTTTTGCATAAGCCATCAACTCTTCTTGTCTTAATTTAGGCAAAGTATTTCTTGCTAAAAAAGTTCTGGCCACTGCTTGAATCTTAGTTGCAGCTTCTTTTTCTTGTATAGCAACATCCCTTCTTTTCTGCAATCCAGATTCAAAATCATTAAGTTTTTTCAGTAAATATTTACTAGTGTCTTCAAGGCCCAGTGGCTCTAGTTCGCCACCTTGATTTCTAACTCTTATTTTAAGGAAATCTAGTGTTGGTGAAATTGAAACTTTTTTTTCTAAACCAGTAATATTTGGATCAACCTCAAATGAACCGCCGTCAATCTCTCTAATTCCAACAGTTTCTATAAAGTCGCTAAAATTTTCTTTGATTTTTTTAATGGTTGCAATTAATTCATCGCGCCCTGCCTGAAGGTTTGCTTTACGTTCAGCAGCTTGTTTTTGTAATTGAGGAAGTTCATTTTTTCTAAATAAATTTCCTCTAACAGCCTTTTGAATGTTAGTTGCAGCGCCTTTTTCAGTTTCTTGTCTAGCTAATTTTTTTTCGTTAGTTTCACCAGTTAAAACAAAATGCTTTAAATGTTGTTTTTTTTCAATCACGCTTGCATCTGGCTCTGACAGATCTTTTGATTGCAAAGCCTCAAGCTCTTGTCTTGCTTGAGAAATTTGTTGTTGAACTTGGGGTGTTTGATTGGAAAGACTGGCAAGATGTTCGAGGTGACTATTTTTTAGTGCAATTTGTCCTTTTAGATCAATATATTCTTCGATGTCCAGTGTTCCTGCATATTCCTTTATATCAGCCCTTTTTTCCAATAGCTTATTAATAATATTTCCAGATTCAATCTCACCATCAGTAAATCCTATGTTTCTTGCATAATCCACCATTTCTTGTTTTAATTCAGCAAGCTGCCTTCTAGCAAGAAACTCTCTAACCCCAGATTGAATTGTAGTTGCTGCATCTTGACGCCTTTGATTTTCAGCTTGACGCTCTTGATATCCGCGAAAAGATTTCTGAATTGTTGAAGCGGCAATATCTTGCCTTGTTTTGCCGCTGATGACAAAATTTCTTAGATTTTGTTTTGCTTGATCATATTCTCCTGATTTTAGAATACCTCTCTCATCTTCAATCTCACTAATTTCTGCTCGTAAATTTAAAAGTTCGTTCCATAATTCGGGGTGGGAAACGTTGGTAGTTCCTCGTAATTCTGTCAGTTTCCTTTGAAGTCTTACCTCCAATTCTTGCAATTTAACATCTGCGTTTAATGCAACTAGAGCGTCAAGATTAGCTTTAGTCCCCAACTCTTCTGCATATTTATCTATTTCACTTTTAGACTCCGTAATTCTATCAATTAATTTATTATTACCAACCTCATCTTCACTAAAACCAAGAGCTCTTGCATAATCTCTTGATTCTTCTCGTTTTACAGCCATCAATCTTTCTCTTATAATTTCAGCCCTTCTTCTTTCCTCCAATAATTTCGCATTTTTTCTTTCTTGTAATATTCCCGCAGCAATTTGTAACTGCCTTACTTTTATTCCTAAATCCTTCAGAACTTCCACATCACCATCTTCAATTTTTCCGCCAATATTTTTTTCCGTTCTATTAGCTATTTTATTTAGGAATTCTCTTTGATGATATCTGCTATCAAGCGATAAATTTATTGTTTCAAAAACCCGATAATCACATCCAGATTTATTTTGACTTGTAAAACTTGTGAATAAAAATCCTTCCCCATACAGATGACTTGATTCTGTTTGAATTCCCAATTGTTCAAAAAATTCCTCTGGAATCCGTTTTAATACTTTATATAACTCATCTTTTGGAACGGGAGTAATTTTTTTTTCACTACTTGCTGCACCAAGTGATCTGGCGGGCGAAGCCGGACTAATTGATCTGCTTTGTGAAGTTGGACTTATAGATACAGAAGAGGCTGATGATCCTAAAGTTCTAACGCTTCCAATTGGACTTAGTTGCTTGCCAAAACTTGAAGTTGAGGAAGATGGTGATAGTGGTTTTGGTTGCGGTAAATCTAGTTGTGATTTAGCTTTTTGACGAGCCTCAAAGACAGTTCCTTGTCTGCTTGCAATTGGGTTATGTATAGTAGTATTGCGACTCATAAAATAAAATAATGGTGGGTGGTAGAGAACTCGAATCTCCGACCTCTACGATGTCAACGTAGCGCTCTAACCAACTGAGCTAACCACCCAAATAAAAACACGCCAACCAATTAGTATTAAGCCAAAAATAATAGCAAATCAAACAACATCATATTATAATTGCAAAAGCAACAAAATTATAATTTTTTTATGAATAAAAAAGCAATCGTTTTATTAAGTGGCGGTCTTGATTCAACCACGGTTTTGGCAATTGTAAAAAATTTAGGCTATGAAGTTTATGCCTTAAGTTTTTTTTATGGTCAAAGACACGCCGTGGAGCTTGATTTTGCTAAGAAAATTGCCGAAAAATTTGAAGTAAAAGAACATAAAATCGCCAAAATAGATTTAAGAATTTTTGGAGGATCAGCTTTAACTGACGAAATTTTGGTTCCAAAAAATAGAGATGTTACAAATTCACACGAAGTTCCAATAACTTATGTTCCAGCAAGAAACACAATTTTTTTATCTTATTGTTTAGCCTACGCAGAAGTTGTTGGTGCCTTTGATATTTTTATTGGAGTAAATGCAATTGATTATAGCGGATATCCAGATTGCAGAGAAGATTTTATCAAAGCCTTTGAAAAAATGGCAAATTTGGCAACAGCTTCAGCAATTGATGGCAGAGGTGCATTTAGAATTCATGCGCCGCTACAAATGATGACCAAAAAAGATATTATAGAAACTGGGCTTGGGCTCGGGATTGACTATTCAATGACCTATAGTTGTTATGATCCGATAATTGAAAACGGGGAAGTAAAAGCCTGCGAAAAATGTGATTCTTGCACTTTAAGAAGGCAAGGGTTTGAAGCGGCTTTGGTTAATGTTGATGTTTAGAAAAAACTTAAAGGGTGCAATCTTTACGACGACACCCTTTAAATAAATGATAAAAACTTAAAACTAATTACTTGCTTTCAGAAATATGCTTTACAGCGCTTCCTACAGTTGTAATTTTTTCAGCGATATCATCAGGAATTTCAATTCCGAATTCTTCTTCAAAAGCCATTACTAGCTCAACTTGATCTAAGCTGTCAGCTCCAAGATCGTCGATAAAACTAGCAGATTCTGTTACTTTAGCTTCTTCAACACCTAAGTGATTGATAATAATTTTTTTAACTCTATCGAAGATTTCGTTATTGCTCATAAGATCAAAAAATTGTTAATAAATAAAATAAAAATGGGTTATCAAATTAATAAAAGTAAAATTAAATAGCAAACAAAAAACTTATTTTTAAATAATTTCTCCACCAAAAACTCTTTGATAAAACTCTCTAATTACTGGTTTTTCGTCATCTATAACTTTATTAAAAAAACTTAAAGTAAAAGCATTTTCAATTGAAGAGAATATTTCAATATTTTTGCCCCATGAAATCAAGGTTCTAAGTGATAATAAGCTAGAAATATCGCCATTTTTAAAGGATTGGCGAGTTAAATTTGCTAATCTTACCATCATTTTAGCGGTTTGCTCGTGAAGTTTAGAATTTAAAAACGGTAATTTTTTCAGCAAAATTTCAATTTCGTGATTTTCGTCTAAATAATTAAGGCAAGCAACAATGTTCCAGCGGTCCATTTGTGCCTGATTAATTAAATTGGTGCCATGATAAATTCCTAAATCATCGCCCGCACCAAGAGTGTTAGAGGTTGCAAATAAACGAAAATTTTTATTTGGAGTAATAATTTCATTTTCTTCTAAAAGAGCGAATTTTCCTTCTTCTTCTAATAATCTTTGAATTACAAAAGATACATCAGTTTTAATTGCATCATATTCATCAAGCACCAAAGCGATTCCACCGCGAAGCGCAAAAGGAATTATTCCTTCTTTAAATTCAGTAATTTGTTTATCGTTTTTTAATTTAATTACATCTTTGCCAACTAAATCAAGACGAGTAATTTGAGAATCAAAATTGATTCTAAGGCAAGGCCAATTAAGGCGCGCGGCTATTTGTTCGATGTGAGTTGATTTTCCAGTTCCATGCATTCCTTGAACTAAAACTCTGCTATTAAAAGTAAAGCCAGCAAGAATTGCATTGGTAGTTTTTTCATCAAATAAATAATTTTCATCAATTGCTGGAACATATTCTGATTTTTCTACGAAGCCATGAACCTCAAAGCTGCAATTGATATTGAAAACTTTTTTACAATCGATTTTTTTGGTTTTCATTATTTTTTCTTATGTAATTTTTTTGAGAATTTTTTTTCTTTCACCTCAGAAAATGGATTTTCTGATTTTCGCAAAACTAATCTTACGGGAGTTAGAGTTAAATTAAAAAATTGACGAAATGAATTTACTAAATATTTTTCGTAAGAGCCTTCCAAAGCCTTGATTTGATTGGTAAAAACCGCAACCGTTGGTGGGCGTTTTTTAATTTGAGTGGCATATTTTAATTTTGTGGTTTTTCCTTTTATTAATTTTGGCGAGTGGGTCTGAGCGGCGATTTTTAGCCATTCATTTAATTTTGAAGTTGGAATATGTTTTTGCCATTGTTCATAAGTTTCTAAGGCAAAATCAATAGTTTTTTCAACATTATAGCCATTTTTTGCAGAAATTCCTAAAATTGCGGCGCCAGAAATTCCGGGTAACAATTCTTGAATTTGCACCCTTACTTCGCGCATGAAATTTTCTTTATCGCCGCTTACAGAGTCAACTTTATTGATTGCAAATACTAGGCCGCGCCCTTCTTTTAAAATTTCACCGGCAAGCGCCACATCTTGGTGATCGAGTAATGAATTGGCGTCAATTAATAATATTACAACTTGTGCAAACCTTATGGCTCTAAAGCTGTCAGTAGTTGAAAGCTTATCTAATTTTTGAACAATATTAGATTTTTTTCTGATTCCAGCGGTATCAATAAAACGAATTTTATTGCCTTTAAATTCATGGTCTATAGCGATTGCATCTCTGGTAATTCCAGCTTCAGGGCCGGTGATTAGGCGATCTGCTCCTAAAATTTTATTTAAAAAAGTTGATTTTCCGGCATTTGGTCTGCCAACAATTGCAATTTGCAGCATTGATTTTTCATCATCATTATCATTTTCTAAATCACCAAAATCTGCTTCATATTTTTCAGCTTCGGGGGCAATTTTTTCATATAACTCGCCAAATCCAAGCCTGTGTTCGGCAGATACTGCTACAGGCTTGCCAAAGCCTAATTTGTAATATTCTTTATCAAAAACTGCTTCATTTAAATTTTCGCACTTATTGGCAACTAAAATTGTTGGTTTATTAAGTTTTCTAAGCCAATTAGCAAAATGAGAATCTTGAAGGGTAGGGCCTTCCTTGGCATCAACAACAAATAAACAAACATCCGCATCAGCAACCGCGAGCTCAGTTTGTTCAACCATTCTTTTTTCTAATGATTTATCAGAAATTTGATTTTCTAATCCTGCGGTATCAATGGCGATGAATTCAAGTGGGCCAAGCTTTCCTCTAGCTTCTTTGCGATCACGAGTAACCCCAGAAATATCATCAACAATAGCAAATGATTTGCCAATTAATTTATTAAAAAGCGTTGATTTACCAACATTTGGACGGCCGATTATGGCGATTTTAAACATGATTTTAATTCTTTGTTAGAAGATATGAGTTGATTATAGCTCATTTGATCAGCTAAATCAAGGGTTTAAACAATTTAATCATCGTAAATTCAGATACTCGTCATCATTCTATACTAAGGCTACCTCAAACTTGCAAAATTTTGCCTTAGTATATGGGGGACCCC
>CALBSF010000117.1 GCA_937927795.1 uncultured Rickettsiales bacterium | reverse complement strand
CGGCATACGAGATAACGTGATGTGACTGGAGTTCAGACGTGTGCTCTCCGATCTGCGATAACTTTCTTAGTTTTTGTTTTTTTATTTGCCATATATAATTGAAGGATCTTTATTATCTTTTAAGACCCCTTAATATAGACATTTCTTGGTCTTATGCAAGTTTTTTTTAAAAAATAATTACCAATTTAAAAAAATATTTGCTAAGTTTACCTTTTACACAAGTTACATTTTCAACCAACTTTCTTTAAAATTTTGAAAAACTTAATCAAAAAATTCAAAAAAATTCAAAAAAGTCATTTATTATTGCTGCTTGATAAGGCTTTGGAACATAGGTTGTGTAAGCCAATTTCAATTGCCATTGTTACCAGTTTTATTCTATTTAAAGGTTTTGAGTATGGCAAAGGATTGGTTTATGATTATCGTGAATCAAAAAGCGTAAAACAAAAGGTATCTGCAATTAAAATCAATTTATCTAATCAAGAAATAAATTTTGATTTAAAAGAAGATCAGGTTGGAGAATATGTGGTTGGCAGTGGCGACACTATGCTTAAAATTTTACTAGAAATTGGTGCGCAAGAGCCAGATGCTTTTGCGATTTTAGAGGCGATGAAGAAATATTATAATCCCAAGTCTATTGCTGTTGGCGATCAACTTTTGGTAAAATATAAATTAAAAATTGATTTTGATCCAACAAAAAGGGGTGGTAAAAGCGTGACAAGGCAGGCTTTAATTAGTGAAGTTGCGGTATTTCCTTCGCCAGAACTTGAAATTAGAGTATTGAGAAAAAAAGATGGCACATATGATGTTAAAGAAACAAAAATAAAATTAACGCGCAAGGTTTCTAAATATGCGGGCGTAATTAAAAGCGGACTTTTTGTTGATGGAACTGAAGCTGGAATTTCTCCAAATTCAGTGATGAACATGATTAATTTATATAGCTATGATGTTGATTTTCAACGCGATATTCAGCCTGGCGATAAATTTGAAATGGTTCTTGAAAGTTTTTACAATGAAGATGGAAAAAAAGTTAAAGATGGCAGTGTTTTATTCTCTTCCCTTGTTTTAAGCGGCAAAGAAATAGCAATGTATGGTCATAAAATAGATGGTCGCTTAGAATATTTTGATGAAAAAGGTAATAGCGTGGTAAAATCTTTACTTAAAACCCCAATTAATGGGGCGAGGGTTTCCTCTGGATTTGGTTTTAGAAAACATCCAGTTTTGGGATATTCAAAATTACATAAAGGTATTGATTTTGCTGCGCCATCAGGCACTCCAATTTTTGCTGCCGGCAGCGGAACAATCACTTATTACGGAGTTAAAGGTGGTTATGGAAATTTTGTGCAAATTAAACATAATTCTGAATATTCAACAGCTTATGGTCATGCAAGTAGATTTGTGAAAAAACTAAGAGTTGGTGCGAAAGTTAAGCAAGGTGAAGTTGTGGCTTATGTTGGCTCAACTGGAAGATCTACGGGGCCTCATTTACATTTTGAAGTTATGCATAAAGGATCGGCAATAAACCCAGCTAAAGTTAAAGCAACATCAGGATTAAAGCTTTTTGGTAAGGAGTTAGAGCGATTTAAAGCAACAAAATTAGAGATTGAAAAACTAAGAAAATGAGAATTATAAACATCCTGTTTAACTATAAAAAATCAAAAAACTCCAAACAATATTTAGCGGGCGTTGAGAGGTGTTTTATTGACTACACTAAATATTTAAATACCGGCGGTAATCAGGTTTATTCGGTAACCCAAAATAATACGGTTTACCGTGATGAAATTAAAAAAATTAGCCCTGACTTTTTGGAAGTTTCTGCTTTTAGTAAAGGAGATGTTATTTCAATTCTTAGGATTACTTTCTTATTTTACAAATTTAATCCAGATGTTGTAATTTGCCACTCTGGAAGGGCGTTATTTTTTGCCTTAGCGGCAAGGTTTTTAAGTAGAAGAAAGCCTAAAATTGTTGGAATTGATCATGGAAGTAATCCAACGAAATTTATAAAGGCTGATTATGTTTTAACAGTTAATTCATATTTTAGTAACGAATTAATAAAGGCTGGAATGCCTAAAGATAGAGCTTTTGTGGTTCCAAACATGATTGAAACTCCCGCTGATTTTAAGCCGGCCGTAAAGCCATCTTTTTCTAACCCAGTTAAGCTTGGGGCTCTTGGAAGGGTGGGTCCAGAAAAAAGTTTTCATATGATATTACTTGCGATGAAAATTTTAAAAGAAAGAGGAATTGAATGCAAATTTGAAATTGGTGGGGTTGGTGGCGCTGAAAAAGATTTGATTGATTTAGCTAAAAAACTTGAGCTTGAAAATAGCTTTAAAATTCTTGGCTGGATTAATGATAAGAGAAAATTTTTTAATTCAATTGATATTTTTATTTTACCTTCCTTGGCGGAAACTTTTGGTATTGTTTTGCTTGAAGCAATGCTTTATTCAACCCCAATAATTAGTAGTAATTCTTGGGGTCCAAATGATATTATTGAAGATGGATTTAACGGTTTAAAAATTCCAGTTGAAAACCAGTTAGAGGTGCCAAAATTACTTGCTAATGCCATTGAAAGAATGATAAAAAATGAAGGTGAGGCTAAAAAAATGGCAGATAATGCTTATCATCAGTTTTTTGAAAAATATTCAGCTCAAACGGTTGGTGAAAAATTGAATGAAATTATGAATATGATTAATAATAAAAATAACTTATAAATTTATGATTAAACAAGAATTTTTAAATAGTATAAAATCAGAACTAGAAGACTTAAAAAAAGCGGGTCTTTATAAAAGTGAATATGAGATTGTAACACCGCAAGCTTGCGATATTGAGATTTTTCATCAAGGTTTACAAAAAAAAGTAATAAATTTTTGTGCCAATAATTATTTGGGGCTCGCTAATAACAAAACTTTGATTGAAATTGCAAAAAAATCTCTTGATGATTATGGGCTTGGAACTGCGTCAGTGCGCTTTATCTGCGGCACTTTTGATTTACATAAAAAATTCGAAAATAAATTAGCTGAGTTTTTAAAATTTGAAGATGTAATAACTTTTTCTTCTTGTTTTGCGGCTAATGGCGGGGTTTTTGCTGCACTTTTAAATGAGGAAGACGCAATAGTTTCTGCTGATTTAAATCATGCTAGTTTAATTGATGGAATCAGGCTTTCTAAGGCTAGTCGCTATTTTTATAAATTTGATGATATGGCGGCTTTGGAGGAAAAATTAAAAGAAGCGCAAAAACATAAAAATATTTTAATTGTTACGGACGGCGTATTTTCAATGGATGGTGATATTGCCAACTTAAAAGAAATCTGCGATTTAGCTGAAAAATATAATGCTATGATTTTGCTTGATGATTCTCATGCTACTGGCTTTATTGGTAAAAATGGTCGTGGAACTTTTGAATTGTGCGGGGTTGAAGGCAGAATTGATATTTTAACTTCTACTTTAGGAAAAGCTTTGGGCGGCTCTGGCGGTGGCTTTATAGCTTCAAAAAAAGAAATTATTGATAAGCTTAGAAACAAAGCTCGTCCTTATTTATTTTCTAATAATTTGCTGCCGATGACTGCAGCTGTTGGAATTGAGATTCTAAATATGATCGCTGATTCAAAAGATTTGATTAAAAAATCAGCTGATAATACTGCTTATTTTAGAAAAAAAATGCTTGAAGCTGGGTTTGATTTAAGAGACAAAAATGCGATTCATCCTGTTGTTCCGGTAATGCTTGGCGATGCGATTTTGGCAGCAAAATTTGCTAAAAAAATGGTTGAAGAAAAAGGTATCTATGTTGTTGCTTTTTCTTTTCCAGTGGTACCAAAAAATGAAGCAAGAATTAGAGTTCAAATTTCTGCCGCCCATAGTTTAAATCAATTAGATAAAGCAATTGAAGCCTTTATTGAAGTTGGTAAAGATTTAGGGGTGATACCAAGCTAATAATATGAGCAAAGAAATTCAAGACAGGCAAAAAATAATCCGCAGAATCATGCGTAAAGCAACTTTGCTTGCAATGTTTATTGTTTCTTTCACTATTTTTATCGCGGTTATGATTATGAAATTTAAAATGCAATGATCGATTTTAAGCTCGCTAATTACGCTGTAAAAGAAGATGAATCAAGGGGTCGTCTTCATCAAGAAATTTATGATGATTCAAAATATCGCTCAAATTTTGGACGTGATCGTGATAGAATTATTGGTTCAGCGGCCTTTAGAAGATTGCAATATAAAACCCAAGTTTTTGTTAATGATTTAGGCGATCATTATCGCACCCGTCTTACCCACTCTTTAGAAGTTGCTCAAATTGCTCGCTGGATTGCTGGCGCTTTAAACTTAAATAAAGATTTGGCTGAAATTGTTTCTTTGGCTCATGATTTAGGTCATCCGCCTTTTGGGCATGCTGGCGAAGATGTTTTAAATGAATGTATGGAAAATTTTCAAGGATTTTCACATAATTCTCATACTTTAAAAATTATCACTAAATTAGAAACGCGTTTTATTGAATTTGAAGGTTTAAATTTATCTTGGGAGATGTTGGAGGGCGTGGTTAAACATAACGGACCAATTATTCAAGAATCAAAATCAGATGATTACATTAAAGAATTTAATCAAAAATATGATTTAGATTTACAAAATTTCTCTTCTTTAGAGGCGCAGATTTCTGCAATTGCTGATGATATAGCCTACAATAACCATGATTTAGAAGATGGGCTTAGAGCCGAACTATTTGAAATTGAAGATGTTTTTATTTTACCGGTAATTGGAAAAATTTATCAAGAAATTTTAATAAAATATCCAAATATTGCTAGAGAAATGTTGGTTGGCGAGGCAAAGAAGCGCTTTACTCTAGCAATGGTTTTAGATGTTATTTCTCAGGTTAAAAAAAATATATCAGATAATAATATT
>CALBSF010000116.1 GCA_937927795.1 uncultured Rickettsiales bacterium | reverse complement strand
AAGACCTCCATTAGCAGTAGGTGGCCCAGGATTGGGTGGTGGAAGACCTCCATTAGTTGGTGCGGGTGGCCCAGGATTAGGTGGTGGCGGTGGCGCACCAAGACCTCCATTAGGTGGTGCAGGTGGTGCAGGATTAGGTGGTGGAACTTCCGGACCTGGCGGCACAGCAGCAGCCGCAGTTGTAACTCCAGACGACCTATGGAAAAACCTACTAAAATGCAAAACTAACGAGGCCACTCCTTACCCGCGAACTCTTAAACTAGCTCGTGAGGCGGCTTCTTCTGAAGAAAATTATGACGCGCAATTTCCTGATTCTGAAATAGCAAAAACAGCTCATAGCGGAAAGGATATTGTAGTTGGAATGAATGGTCGTCCTAGAGTTAGATATGGAGATCCATATGCTTTGGTTAGTGATATAAATGCATCAAATGGCTTTTTATTTGCGGACGTTATAGCTGATTCTACAAAAAATCCTTCAGCTACTGCTTCTTATAGGCATAGAGATGTGCATAGCATGTCTTATAGAGGAAAAATTGGAGAAGACCATGGGGTTGTTCAATCATTTTATGGTGATGATACGCTAAAACAAATTGATGGTTTTTTTGATTCGGCATATATAAATAACGTTCTTGACGGTTCTGTTCAAGCTATAGCTAGAATTCATAATCCGGCAGGATCTTTGGCTGCAATGCCAATTGATGATAAAGTTGATGCTCTTAAGGCTATGACTGAGATTATGGCTATGAATATAGCGCAAAATCTTGGTGTAAATCTTACTACTGCAGCTCTTGCTCATGGAGCTTTTGGGATCTTTTCAACTGAAATTACTGCTCATTTTTTAGCAGAATCTCAAAAACCAGAAAATTCTGGTGAAAATGCAGATAATGAAGATTTTAAAGCTCTTGGGCGTCTTTATTTACTAACTCAGGTTACTAATACTGGAGTAACTGCGGGGCAAACTTCTGAAGCCTATTATGAAACGTTAAAAAGCATCGCTCTTGGTGCTATGCGTGATGAAATAATAGGTGAAGCTGCTATAGATGGAATGGCGAGTTCTCTTCATGCAAAATATTCCGCCTCTATTCCGCCTGCAACTGCTTCAGATCAGGCTGCAAAGCTTCATAAAGACCTAGTTTTAAAGATAGAAAAAGAGGCGAGACAAAAAAGTTCGAAAGAAATTGGTAAGGCGATAAAGCATTTATATACTCCTGCTGTTTTTCCTGCTTTTTCAGTGGCGGAAATAGACAAATTAAAACACGGTTCTAAAATTTCTGCGAATATAGGTGATCGTATATTGCGCGCAGGGATTTCTGTTTTAAATGGAGGTAGAAAAACAGCGCTTACACCATTTATGCTTCTTGGGGCGCCTTTTAGTTCTCGGGCTAGAGATAAATTATCTAACTATAAAGAAGATGCAAAAGCTTTTGTAAAAGATGGTGCGAGATTCTTAAAAGCCAATGCTTTTTTAGAAACAAAGGACTTGCCTAAAATGGTAAGAATTGAGCCTGCAATTGACGGGGTTCATATTTTTAATGGCGCTTTTGATTCAAAAAATCCAAATTCTTCACGCAGCAACGCCAACAATGTTTCTGTGTGTTTTAAAGGAGATTGCGATACAAGAGCTTTTATCTATATTCCAGGAACCAATCAATGTTATGTAATGTGTGAACTTACGCCAAATAACGAGGTTGTGATTCATAAAGAAATTTATCATCAAGGTAAAGGAGATTTTGAGCCGCAACTTTGTAATCGTAAGCAGCTATCTGCAGCATTGGGTGGAGCAAATAGAGCCAAGGATGTTGAGGGAAGGCGAGATCAAATGACGATTTTTGCTAGCAGGCAAATAGATGATAGAGTCAATAAAGCTTGCATGACAAAAGGAACTAGTTTTAGCTCAACTGAAATAAGAGGGTTTGGTCAAATTGCTGATGATCAAATGGCTGTTGAAGGAAATGTCATGGCTGTTGATGCGGATACCGCTCCGGATAATCGCGAGAATTATCTAAACAAAAAGGCTTCTTTTTATGAAGAACAAGAAGATGCTTCTGCTGCAATTGTAAATAATTCTGTTTCTCCTGCAGTGAGAGCTGCTGCCGGAGGCGTTCTGGATAAATTGGTAAGTGTTAGCAAGGATGATTTAAGTGCAATTCACGCTTCTCAAAAAGCTGCAATTGTTGCAGAAGCTGATCTTGTTGGTCATGCAGCAAGAGTTAGGCCAGCTAGAGGAGGTGGCAATCCAACTAGGGGGGCGTAGTTATTAAGTAAGAAGAATTATGATAAAAAATAGAAACCGTTAGCCAATTTGTTTATAATTGGTTAGCGGGTTTGTGTGGTAAAATTTACGTCTAAAATATTATCTTAAACGAAGTGAGAGATCTTTTGTGGACGCATCCTAAATTTGTGGTATAATTAGGGATATGCTATATGCCAATTATTAAGTTGAAATGGCATTACTCCATCATAACAAAAGTTCTCTCTTTATCCGTCGTTAAATCTTGAATTTTTAACGTTGTTGAGCCGCTAGAGGTTTCTTCCATTATCAATATTTTTCCATTGTGAAAGCTGTCACTTTTGGTGTCATAAAACTCTATAACCAAACCCTCTCTAACTAAATTTCCACCACTAATATCAATAGTAGTTTGGTCTTGATAATCATAACCTTGCCAAGCTAAGGCTGGATTAGTTGAAAAGCAAAGTAGGGCGGTGATTGATAAAATTTGAATGTAAAATTTGTTTTTGGTCATTGACTTTCTTTTGGGTTTCTTGTTAAATCTTGGTCTTGCTTTTTTTAAGAATAAAAGATTTTTACTTAAAAGTTTACAATTATTTTGTTTCGGGGCGTAGCGCAGTCTGGCTAGCGCATCTGGTTTGGGACCAGAGGGTCGGGAGTTCAAATCTCTCCGCCCCGACCATCTTCATGCTTCTTATCCTCATCATAAAGAATAATATCTTTCATAATTTCTGGATCAATATTACGAAACGATAATAACGCATTATTAATTTCTGTAGTTTTTATTCCAACTGATGCGAGCGCCGCACTACTTAGCTGTAAGCCAGTTTCTAAATTTTTTGAAACCACAAAATTTGCTCCAACTTTTTTAAAGCGCTCAACATTATTTACAGTTTCTGACTTGGTTACAATTGAAGTATGAGAAAAATTTTCGTGAATAAAACGAGTAATTTTCATGCAAGCAATTTCATCTTCCATAGTTACAATAGCAGACTCGCAGCGCTCAATTCCAACATAGCGCAAAATATCAATATTCATTGCATCGCCATAATAAATATTATAGCCGTTATTTTTTTCAATTCTGACAATTCGATGATTATTTTCTAAAATAATATAATTGATTTTTCTTTTGCGTAAAATGTAAGCCACAATTCTGCCAACCTTAGAAAATCCAATGATAATCACATGTTTAGACAATTCATCAACTTCTCTTTTTAATTTATTATTACGCAAAACTTCTTTGATATAAAGTTGTGATTTTGCTTTGCGCCCAAGGTTTCCAAGCAGTGGGGTAAGTGCCATGGTGAAAGTTACAACGGTCATCAAAAATTGTGATAATTCCGGGCTCATGAATTTTTCTCTAACTGCCATAACAAATACTACAAAAGCGAATTCTCCGCCCTGAGAAAGTAAAAGACCGGTATGAATTGAAGGAGCCAAGGGAAAGCGAAATATTCTGCATAAAAACATGATAATTGAGCTTTTTACTAAAATTAAAGCCAAAGAAGCCGCAATTATCAAGGGCAGGCTTTTTATCAATAAATTAAAATCAAAAGACATGCCGATAGTCATAAAAAATAATCCCATCAATAATGATTTTAAGGATAATATTTCTTCTTCCACGCGATATTTATATTCGGTTTCGGCAACCATTAATCCGGCAACAAAGGCGCCAAAAGCAAAAGAAAGACCTAATTTACTGCTCAAATAAGCTGATCCCAAAATGACAATTAGAGTGAAGCTTAAAAATAAAACTTCATTTTTCATCTCTGCAATCAATCGATATAAGGGTCTAAGCAATAATCTTCCAGTAGCAAAAATTACCACCATTGCAATCATTGCATCAAGCAGCGCGCCGCCTAGAGCGGGCATAATTTTTATATCAGATTTTGCCAGTAATGGAAATAATACCAAAATTGGAATCACCGCCAAATCTTGCATTAAAAGAATAGAAAAAGACAGGCGACCAACTCTGGTTGACTGCTCAGCATTTTCATTAATTACTTGCAGCACAATTGCGGTTGAAGATAAAGATAAAGCAGTGCCAATAACTATGGAAGATTCTTGTGAGAGGTGTAAAAGATAATGACAAATTGCGTAAATTGCGGCTGAAGTTAGTGCAACTTGCAAACTTCCAAACCCCAAAACATATTTTCGCATTGACATTAAGCGACCAAATGTAAGCTCAAGACCAATTGCAAAAAGCAAAAATACAATTCCAAGCTCAGCTATTGATTTTGTAGTTTCGGTGTCACCTAAAACCCCAAAACCAAAAGGCCCAATTGCTGCGCCAGAAAATAAATAGCCAAGGGCAGGGCTTAAGCCAAATTGCTTGAAAATCACTACTATTGCAACTGAAGCGAATAGCAAAATTAAAATGTCTCTTAGATAACTAATATCGTGCATTAAATTTAATTTTTAAATTGCGAATTGAGATTATTTTTCTTATAAATGTTACTTAAAATTAAATAAATTCTAATATTTTACAATTCTTATCTAAGGCGCCACCCATCCGTCATCTCGAGCGTAAGCGAGAGATCTCGAAAGTTTTATCTCACAAGATCTCTCGCTTACGATCGAGATGACGGATGGGTGGGTTAGCGAATTGTAAATATTTTAAAACCAGACTTAAAATATGAGCATTTTATCCGATAAATCAATAGCCGAATTGTCATATAAACAAAAAATGATTGAGCCATTTGTTGAAAAGCAGGTGCGCTTTGATGACAAAGGAAAATAAAATAGTTTCTTATGGAAATTCTTCTTATGGCTACGACGCTAGAGTTTCTAACGAATTTAAAATTTTTACCAATATCGATTCAGCAATTGTTGATCCAAAAGATTTTTCTGGCAATAGTTTTGTTGATCGTACAACTGATGTCTGCGTCATTCCACCAAACAGCTTCGCTCTAGCTAGAACGGTTGAATATTTTCGTGTGCCAAAAGATGTTTTGGTGGTCTGTGTTGGAAAATCAACTTACGCTAGATGTGGAATTATTGTTAATGTAACCCCGCTTGAACCGGGCTGGGAAGGGCATGTTACTTTAGAATTTTCTAATACCACACCTCTTCCAGCTAAGATTTACGCCTTTGAAGGCGCTTGTCAATTTTTATTTTTTAAAGGTGATAGACCTTGCGAAGTTTCTTATGATATGAGAAATGGAAAATATATGGGTCAAACCGGAGTAACTTTACCAAAAGTATAATGAAAATTCTTTTAGCGATTATTTTATATATTTATTCTCCAATTGTTTTTGCGCAGCAAAATTCTCCTGAAATTCAGGCTTTGCAGCAAGAGCCAGAAAAGGATGATGGAGTGGTGGCAAATTTATATTCAAAAGAAGATCCAACAGCTTTTACTCCTAAAAAACCAACTCCATCAAGGTTTTTTGCTGCTGAATTATCAATGCCAGATCAATTTTTTACTAGCAATAATTTAGCAAAAAAACCTGGAGCCTTTTATCGTGCTTTTGGTGAAGTAATTTTTGTTCAAGGAAATGTAACTGATTCTTTTGGAGTTCCAATTGTTGGTGCGATAATTGAGATTTGGCAAGCAAATTCTGCGGGAAAATATCACAGCTTACTTGAGCCAAATAGCGAATATATCGATAAATATTTTAACATGTCGGGTCGCACAATCACTGATAATTTAGGAAATTACTATTTTATTACCGTCATGCCCGGAGCAACATCGGGAAGGGCTCCGCACATTAATATGAATATTTATCACAATAAATTTGGCAGATTAGAAACAGAAATGTATTTTGAGGGCCATCCTTTTAATGAAAAAGATTTTCAATATTTATCTTATGAAGAAGGCGAAAGAAAAATGCTAACCTCATCAGTTAGTCATTCTAATATCTATGACACAAGTTCGATTAAATTGTGTAATTTTAATATTGTGATGAAGGGAATTCACCAGTATAAAAAATATTAATGCAATTAAATGTATTTACTTTCTTGCTCACTTTTTTACTTACTTACTTTCTTACTTACTTTCTTACTTACTTTCTTTCTTACCTTTACCAGCCTTCACTTACAACCCCGTCATCCTTGGCCCACAGGGCCGAGGATCTCAGGATTTTAACCACCAATAATAATACCGATCCTAATCTTCTAGATAGCTTACAAAACTCTATCTTTAAAAAGATATTCTGTTTTATAGAAGAGCATCCATGTTTCTTTAAGTGGAGTTTAAAGCCTTCATCTTATTGAGGTCGCAAAATCCAAACAAGTCAAACGATTCCTAATAAATTTAGCACTATCAACACATCTCAAATATTGATCATTTTTAATTCCCAATTTTTTTACAGAAAAATCAATTTTAAAATGCTCAAAAATTCTTTTTAATTTTTCATTATCAAAATAAATTTTTTGCAATTTTTTCTGATAAATTGGCCAATTATTTTTTAGCTTGGCATTGATTTTGCTAACTTGGTTAGGTTTAAAAGTTTTTTGTAAAAATTCTTTCTCACATTCTTTTGCTATCTTTTTGCCCAAAAAATCTTCCATCTCTTTTTTTAAAAAATCAACCTGATTAAAAGTTGTTTTTTTCTTAAGCAATAATTGTTTTTGTAAGTTGCTAGAAGTAATTGTTGTAACTGCAATTTGCTGTCCATGTAAAATATTTTTTAAATCATATTTCATGTCAATTATATGAGCAATTAAATGCTCAGATTGGCTTGCAGGATAAGAGCCGCCGGCAATCGCCATGCCGCGCCCAGAAACTAATAAAATATCAAATAAAATTTCCAAAAACTCATCATCATTAATTGTGAATTTGCGATAATTTTGTACCAAAAAATCCATTTTTTTTGCTAAAATTTTAAATGGCTTTAAATCAAATTTAGTTTGAAAAACAAGATGCGATAAATACCAATCAAACCAACAGCTATAAAAACACATCACATCACCAATTCCTGCCTTTGTAAGCTCAATTGGCGCTGATTTTAAAATTTCCAAATTGTAAAAAACTTTTTCTGGTAAAGTGGCGGAAATTGTCTTTTTATGTCCTTTAATTTTTATCGAAGCATTTTTTGATAAATAGCCATTCATCGAGGCTGCCGAGGCAATAATAGAGTAGGGGATATTTAAGTTTTTAGCAGATAATTTGCATAAATCATTAATGGTTCCGCTGCCAAAACCTAGAATATATTCAAAATTTTTTGCCTTACTAATGATTTTTTTTAAATTTTTTTCATCCGCACTCACATCTTTCAAAATAAGGCTTGAGCAATTATTTAAAAAATCTTCAGCAAAAAGTTTTTCACAATTATCCCAAATTGAATAATCGCAAATAAAAAGCACTTTTTTTGATTTCAGGCTTAATTTTTCTAGTTTAATTGGAATTTTAAGAAGTTTTTTCATTAAAAACTTGAGAAATAACTGCGGGTTTGCTATCTTGGTTGAATATTATTATATAACATAATTCTTTTAAAAAAATGGAAAATCTTCAATTATTTTTACTAATCTTACAGGTTGTTGTTGCGGTTGTGATGATTATTTTGGTTTTATTGCAAAAATCAGATGGTGATTCTTTGGGTGGAATTGGCGGCGGTAGCGGCGGTTTAAACTCTGTTGTTTCAAGCAAAACTTCCGCAAATATCCTAAGTAAAATTACCATGGGCTTAATTGCGGTTTTTATGCTTAACTGTCTAGTTTTGGCGGCTCTTTCGGGCGCTTCAAATAAAGCGGTAAAGCAAGAATTAGATGAAATTATCAAGCAACAAGAAGCTAAAGAACCAGTTTCTAAAGCTCCAACAGTTCCAGCCGTTGAATAATTAATAAAAACTATGAAAGTAACTGCTTTAAATAAAACTCACATCGCTCAAGGCGCAAAAATGGTTGAATTTGCAGGCTATGATATGCCAGTTCAATATAAGGATGGAATGCTTAAAGAGCATGAGTGGGTTAGGTCTGACAATGTTGGAATTTTCGATGTTTCTCACATGGGGCAATTTTTTATTGAAGGAAAAAACGTCGCAAAATTCTTATCACATATCACCCCAACAGATTTTTCTTTAAGCACAGATAACCTAGCAAAATACACGGTTCTTACCAATGAAAATGGCGGAATAATCGATGATTTAATTGTTACTAAAATTAATGATGAAAAATTTTTTCTAGTTTTAAATGCGGGCTGTAAAGAAAAAGATGCTGCTTGGATCAAAAAAAATCTACCAAGTGATTTAAAATTTTATGAATTTGAAAACCGCTCGTTAATTGCTATTCAAGGCTTAAAAGCTGAAGAAGTTTTGCAAAGATTTGTGGTTGGAAAAAAATTAGCTGATTTACCTTATATGAATTTAGGCGAATTTGAATTAAAAGATGGCGTAAAAATTCTAGTTGGAAGAACCGGTTACACCGGAGAAGACGGATTTGAAGTTAGTATAGAAAATTCTTTAGCAGAAAAATTTTGGCTTGATTTATCCGCTCAAAGCGAAGTAAAGCCAATTGGTCTTGGAGCTCGTGATTCTCTTCGCCTTGAAATGGGATATCCACTTTATGGACATGATTTAGATGATACAACTTCTCCTGTGGAGGCTGGAATTTCTTGGGTTGTTAGCAAATCTAATCTTGATTTTATTGGCTCTAAAAGGGTTTTAAAAGAAAAAGAATCTGGAGTTTCTAGAAAAAGAATCGGCGTAAAATTAATTGATCGTGGAATTGCTCGTGAAGGTGCGGAAATAAAAACTAAAGATGGTAAAAAACTCGGCGTTCTAAGCTCTGGAGGATTTTCTCCAAACTTAAAAACATCAATTGGGCAAGGATACTTTGACGCTTCTTTAGCAAAAATTGGCGATGAAGTTGTGGCCGTGGTTAGAGACCGCGAAATTGCTGCAGTTTTACATTCACCAACTTTTGTTGTAGCAAGAACAAAATCAGTTAAAAAATAAAATATAATAAATTATCAAAAGGAGAAATATGAAATTTACTAAAGACCATGAATGGATAAAAGTTGAAGGAGATGTTGCGGTGATTGGAATCACTCAGCACGCTGCTGACGCACTTGGAGAGCTAGTTTATGTTGAGCTTCCTAAAGTTGGCAAATCTTACAGCAAACATGATTCTTTTGCGGTTGTTGAATCTTCAAAATCTGCAAGCGATGTTTATATTCCTTTGACCGGCGAAGTTGTTGCGGCTAATGATAATCTAGCTTCAACCCCAGAATTAGTAAATAATTCTCCTTACGAAAATGGCTGGATTGCTAAAGTAAAATTTACTGATATTTCAGAATTAAATGACGCAATGGACGAAGCTGGCTATAAAAAAATGTTGCAAGAATAGTTGATCGCAAATGCGCGCCCATTAAGCGGGACTTAGGTAGTAAGGATTTAAGTAAAGGACTTAAGCAGGACGGGGTTTGCAACCCCGTCCTTACGTTCATATCCATTTCTAGTTATGCGAAAAAACATTCATCGCATAAAATCCTTGCATATCAAGCCTTACCC
>CALBSF010000115.1 GCA_937927795.1 uncultured Rickettsiales bacterium | reverse complement strand
GAGCCTGCGAGCCTTACAATATAAGCCTTCATAAAGAAATAAAAAATTTAGCCAATAAAAATTCCATTCAAGTTTTTGATTTTCACGCTCAAACAATTTTTGAATTTGATGAAATAAAAAATCAAAGTGGCGGCTATTTTAAAGTTTTTACCCCATTTTTTAATCACTGCAAAAAAAATTTTAATAAAATCACCAACGCCTTACCAAAGCCTGTAAAATCAGGGCTAAAACAATTAAACCTTAAAAGCGACAAACTTGATTTATTGCCAAAAATTAATTGGCAAAAAAATTTCGATTTAGATTTTGATTATGAAAAAATTGAAAAAAATATTGATAATTTTTTAAATAAAAAAGTTTTAAATTATAAACAAGCCCGCAATTTACCTAGCTTAAGCGGCACTTCAAAAATTTCTACTTACTTAAGTTTGGGATTAATTTCACCAAAACAAATATTTTTTAAAATTCAAAACGCCCTTTTAACTCATGGCAATGATGAAAATATCGACCAATATTTAGCAGAAATTTTTTGGCGAGAATTTTGTCATCATTTATTATTTAACTTCCCAAGCCTTTTAAATAAGCCATTTAAGAATGATTTTAAAAATTTTCCTTGGATTGAAAATAAAGAACTTTTTGCAAAATGGAAAAAAGGCGAAACTGGTTTTCCTATTGTTGATGCGGGAATGCGCGAATTATGGCAAACTGGATTAATGCATAATAGAGTTAGAATGATAGTTGGATCATTTTTAGTTAAAGATTTATTAATTTCATGGACAAAAGGCGAAGAATATTTTCATGACTGCTTGCTTGATTATAATTTAGCTAGCAATGCCGGAAATTGGCAATGGGTTGCGGGATGTGGGTGCGACGCGGCTCCATATTTTAGAATTTTTAATCCAACTCTTCAAGGTCAAAGATTTGATGAGGATGGGCAATATATAAAAAAATGGATTCCTGAATTAAAAAAATTACCAACAAAATTTATTCACGAGCCTTGGATGGCTGATGCAAAAACTTTAGAATATTGCAATATTAAGCTTGGCGAAAACTATCCAAAGCCAATGCTAGACCATGGAAAAGCTAGAGATATGGCCTTGATGATTTATAAAAATCTAAAATGACGATAAAAAATATCAAATCGCAATTAGAAAAAATTCCTCCAACCAGCGGGGTTTACCAATTCTTTGATGAAAAAGAAAATGTTTTATATGTTGGAAAGGCTAAAAATTTACTTAAAAGAATAACTAGCTACACCCAGGTAAATCAGCTGTCTGATCGCATTTCTAGAATGGTTTTTTTGGCGAAAAAAGTTGAGGTAATGCAAACCAGCAATGAAGTTGAGGCACTGCTTTTAGAGCATAATTTAATTAAGAAATTTTCACCAAAATATAATATTTTACTAAAAGACGATAAAACTTTTCCTCACATCAAAATTTCAGATCATAAATTCCCTCAAATTTTAAAACATCGCGGACAAAAAAATGATGGCGGACATTACTTCGGACCTTTCGCCTCTTCATTTGACGCCTCAAGAACAATTGATGTTTTAAGAAAAAGTTTTTTAATAAGAAACTGCTCTGACGTAGAATTTAAAAGCAGAAAAAAACCATGCCTTGAATATCAAATTAAAAAATGCTCGGCGCCTTGTGTTTCTTTAATTGAAAGAAGTGATTATGAAATAGCAATAAAAAATACTATCGATTTTTTAAATGGAAAATCTTTAGAGGTGCAAAAAAAATTAACGACGCAAATGCTTGATTTTAGCGCGTCCGAAGAGTTTGAAAAAGCCGCAATAATTCGTGATCAATTAAAATCATTAAACGCAATTCAAACCAAACAAAATATTAATATTTCTAAAATAGAAAATGCTGACATCATAACTCTTGTAACCATGAATGATGAGGCTTGCTGCTATGTTTCATTTTATCGTGGCGGTCAAAATTATGGCTCAAAACCATATTTTTTTGCAGCAAATAATTTAAGAAATTTAGAAGATTTTTTGGGACAATTTTATTTATCGCAAATTCCTCCAAGCTTGATTTTACTTAATAAATCAATTGAAGATAAAAATTCTATGGCAGAATTTTTAAGTAGAATTTCAAATAAAAAAATCGAAATAATAATTCCAACTCGCGGCGATAAATTATTGTTAATTAAGGATCAAGAGCAGCTTGCTCTGCAAAATCTAGAACAAAAATTATTACAAAATTTAGATAATAAAAAATTACTTTTGGAAGTTAAAAAAATTTTTGAACTTGAAAAAATTCCTAAAAGAATTGAAGTTTATGATAATAGCCACACCTCAAATACAAACGCGATTGGAGCCTTAATTACCGCTGGTCAAGATGGGTTTATCAAAAGTGGCTACAGAAAATTTAACATTGGAAAACATGATAATGTTACTAAAAAAGATGACACCGCAATGCTTAAAGAAGTTTTATTTAGAAGATTTTCAAAATTACAAAAAAATGATTTTCCTGATTTTATAATAATTGATGGAGGCAAGCCCCAACTAAGTGCGGCAGCGGAAATATTCGAGAAATTAAATATTAAAATTCCGTTTGTTTCTATGGCAAAAGGCGAAAATCGCAATGCTGGCGAAGAAAAATTTCATCAAATTAATAAAGAAATTTTAGAACTTCCAAAACATCACCCCGCCCTACACTACTTACAGCGCCTAAGAGATGAAGCCCACCGCTTTGCAATTATGACTCATCGAAAAAAAAGGGATAATGATTTTTTGAAGGTTAAAGAGATCGGAAGAGCGTCGTGTAGGGAAAGA
>CALBSF010000114.1 GCA_937927795.1 uncultured Rickettsiales bacterium | reverse complement strand
CTTTTATTTTTTGCGTTGCCTTAAGTCCATTAATTTCAGGCATTTCAATATCCATTAAAATTAAATCATATTCTTTTTCTTGCGCCATTTTAATTGCATCTGCGCCACTTGAGGCTTTATCTATTTTAACTTGATATTTTTCAAAAAATTTAGTTGTTATAAATAAATTCACATCTTCATCATCAACAATTAAAATTCTTTTGTCTTTTAGTAGATCTTGCGATGTGTCAAAACTTTTATTTTTTCCTTCGATTTTATTTTTCACCTTAAAATTTTTTGGAAAAGATAAAATAAATTCACAAAATTCATCTTTTTTTGAATTGCAAGCAATATCTCCGTTGAAGCCATGCATCGCTCTTTTGCAAAAAACCAGACCAAGACCAGTTCCGCCAACTTTGTCTGAAGTAGAAAAAGCTTCGAACAAGTTCTTCAATTTTTCTTCATCAATTCCAGGACCATTGTCTAAAAATGAGATTTGATTAAAATTTTGTCCCATTTTGGCACTAATAGTAATTTTTAGGTCGGGACAAGATTTTGTGTAATAAAGAGAGTTTTTTAAGAGATTAAAAAATATGTATAATATTAAATTTTCATCAGCTAAAAAAGTAAAATTTTCGCTAGGTTTAATATCAATTATAACCCTTTGTTTTTCGCCGTCTCTAAAGCTATATTCCTTAATAAAAATCTCTAATATTTTTGCAACAGACATGGTATGAAAATTGTCTGCATTAATTGGTTTTTGAGTAATGCTATTTAAGATAATATCGATAATAGCATTTCCTCTTTTTGCTGAAACGTCTGCAATATCAAGGCAGTCAACAATTTGCGTAAAATCTTCGTGGGTAAGTAGGGTGGTATTTTCACTCGTTTTTTGGTTTGCCAAAACCAACTTGTCTTTAACAAATAATGCCGATTGTCTCATGCGATTTAGTGGGTTTCGCATCTCGTGGGCGATTGATCCGCCAAGGCTTATGTAATATTGATGAGAGTCAAATTCTTTTAGTCCTTTTAAAATTAAATTTCTAACTTCATCTAAATTCCAGGGTTTAGAAAGATAACCAAAAATGTTGCTGTCATTAATTGCTCTTATATTATCTTGCAAATCAGCGTAAGCCGTGCTTAATATGCGGATAATATTTGGATTTTTTTCCTTAATTTTTTTAAGTAAATCAACGCCGCTAATTTTGGGCATTCTTTGATCAGAAATAATCACGGCAATTTTAACCGCCTTCTTATTGATCTGATCTAAGATTTCTTCGTGATTAGTAGTGGCAATAACATTAAATTCATTTTCAAAAAACTTCTTAAAATTTTTAACAGTTTTTTCCTCATCATCAATGAATAGAATGTAATGACCTGAATGTTTTTGGGTGTTTTTCATAAATTTTTGTGGATTTTGTGTGAAAATAAGTGTTTCAAATATAGGTTTTTGTTTTAGAATGTAAAATGTTTTGTTTTGGGTTTTTTTAACCTAGAGCTTGAATGTTTAAGGCTGCACCAGATAGATATAATACCAATTGAATTTAGTTGCAAAGAGTCATGGAAAATAATATAGCAAGCGCTGACTTTGTGACATTTAAAAATAGTCAAGGTTTGCAAGTCAGAGGAACTCTTCTTAAGCTAGCAAGAAATGACATTGTTTTTGAGGTTTATAATCCATATTCAATTGTTCAGTTAAGTGAAGTTTTATCAGAATTAACGATATATAGAGCTGAAAAGCAAATATATCGCGGAAAAGCCGTGGCTACAAATATAGTTAGTACAGGAATAATTCTTATAGTTTCTGCAACCTTAGATGAGGCTGCATGGAAGGGTGCGATAGATATTAATTCAAAAAATGAAATTGAAGAAGAGATTTTAATTTTAATTTCAAGATTTGAAGATGAGCAAAAAATCAATCAAGATTTTAAATTTCATGTTTTGGCGGTTAGATCTTTTTTACATGATTTGCGAAATTGGTTTGATAAGTTAGAGCCTTCAATTGCAATCACAAGCGTTGTTGTGAACGAAGAATTTATTTTGAAAAACTTTGGCACCATTTTTAAAAAATTAACCGAATTGTTTAGAGAATTAGCAATTGTAATTTCCAAAACTGTTAATCAAGATAAGGCTGAGCCGTATAAAAGATTTGTTTATAATTATCTGCATCCTTTTGTAATGCCGTCTCCCTTTCCTTACAGAGCTTATTCTAAGCCTCTTGGCTTTGCCGGAGATTACATGATGATGCATATGATTCAGCAAGATAGCGCTCTTGGAAATAGTTTATTTACAAAATTTATAAATGTATTTTATGCCTACATACCACTATCTCGCTCTGTAAATAATAGAACGGCAAATTTATTGAGATTGATAGAGGAAGGCGTTGCTTTGGCAGAAAAAAATGGTGAAGAGTTTAATGCAATTAGCATTGGATGTGGTCCTGCGCTGGAGGTGCAAAAATTTATTGAAAAAAATAATCCAAAAATAAAATGTAATTTTACATTGCTGGATTTCAATAAAGAAACCCTTGATTTTGCCGCTGAAAATGCAACCAAAGTAATCGCGGAAAAATCATGCACAATTGAAAAAAAATTAAATTCAGTTCATGAATTGCTAAAGAGCAGCGTAACAAAAAAATTTCATGATAAGAAATATGATTTAGTTTATTGTTCAGGATTATTTGATTATCTATCGGATAAGGTCTGCTCGAAATTAACCGAAATGTTTTTTAATATGACCAAAGTCAATGGTAAGGTTTTGGTTACAAATATGCATTCAAATGATGTTGATCATTATATTATTGAAATGCTTTTGGAGTGGTATTTAATTTATCGAGACGAAAATAATATGGCATCTTTTGTTCCAGGTCTTGGAAAGCAAAAGTTATATACTGATTCTACGGGAATAAACTTATGCCTAGAGATTGCAAAGATATAAATAAGTTACGGGATTTATATTCAAAATATGACCTTGGCCTTAGGTATAAAAGGCTAGAAACAACCTTGATATTAGGCATATTTTTTGTGATGATTTTCGGGGTATTGGATTTTGTAATGTATTCCAATACAGCGATTAAGATGTTGATAGCAAGGTTTTGCACAATTCTGATTTTAATTGCAATTTTTTTAGCTTTAAAACAAAAAATCGTTAAAAGCATAAAGTTTTTTGGAATTTTAGTTCCCTCGGTAGTATTTATTCTAATTGATGTTTTGGTCTTTTTTTCAGCTGGCTCTTCATCGCCTTATTATGCCGGATTAATTCTAACTATAGTTGCTCTTTCCACCTTAATTGCATGGACTTTTAAAGAGGCAATTTATTCCTGCTTAATAATGATATCATGCTATATTTTAGCATCTTTAGCACATTCTTATTTCTTTAATCAATCTCATGACATACCGCTATTTATAAATAATTTATTTTTTCTTATTTCGATTAGTACTTTTTGTGTGTTTGCAGCGCACCTTAACTCACAATTACGCTTCAAAGAATTTTGTCTAAATCATGAGTTAGAGGAAAAAAATAATCGTCTAAAATCTCTTGATCAGATGAAGACTAATTTTTTTGCCAATGTTAGTCATGAATTTAGAACGCCGCTTACTTTGATTTTAGGTGTTACAAAAGATGTTTTGGACGAAAATAATGTTGATTTGCCAAAAAAATTACGAGATATCTTAACTATTGTAAATCAAAACGGCCTGAGGCTTTTAAAGCTAGTTAATGACTTGCTTGATATAATGAGGCTTGAAGAGGGAAAAAGTGAATTAAAGCTAGAGAAATTTGAGTTGAATAATGTGATTGGCGGAATTACTGATTCCATGAATTATTTTGCTAATATGCGCAAAATAACGCTTAGTAAAAAATTATCAAAAAATGATATTTTTGTTAAAGCTGATTTTAGGGCTTTTGAGAAGATAATTTTTAATTTAATTAGTAACGCAATTAAATTTAGCAAATCAGAAAAAGAAATTATTATCACAACAAGCTGCGATGAGCAAAATGCTTACATAGAAGTTCAAGATCATGGTATTGGAATTAAAGAAGATGATTTGCCATATATTTTTGATCGCTTTAGGCAAGTTGATAATTCAACCACAAGGCAATATCAAGGAACCGGTTTGGGTTTGGCTTTGGTTAAGGAAAGATCGGAAGAGCGTCGTGTAGGGAAAGAGTGTCTTC
>CALBSF010000113.1 GCA_937927795.1 uncultured Rickettsiales bacterium | reverse complement strand
GGGAGGATTGAGGAGCAAAGCGACTCGAGGAGGGGTTACTTAAGTCTTAACAAAGAATTTAAGACAATTGTTGCGCTGAAAGTTCCGCGACCCCTCCTCGAAGCCGTGCAGGCTTCGATCCTCCCTCAAGGGGAGGATGATTAGATCGAGGCTTTTTAAAGGCCGACCTGGCGCCTTTTTTCCCTGCAAGGCGATGGAGGTTTATGAGTGACGGCAATTAAAAAAACAACCTTCTGAGGCGTTGTTGCGATTTTTCATAGATCCTCAACTCAAAACGTTAGCCTAAATCTTTTTTTCTATAAAATTTTAAACAATAAAGCAACACCGATAAAACTAATTAACCTATTTAAAAATGAAATATTTCATTTTTAAATTTATCAAAACATTTTACAGAATGTGTAGTTAGTTTTTGCTTTAGAATTTCTGCATTATTATAAAGCAAATCTTGATAGCCAGATGTTGGTTCTTTTGAATCTGGTATGATGCTGCAGAAATCTTCAGCTATAATTTTTTTATTTTTGACATCAATAAATCTTAATTTGGAGCTATATACAACCCTAAAATCATTAACTCTCATTGGCAAATACCCAAAACCCCAATTTATAGTTCTAACATCTAAAACATAATCAGCTTTGCCATTATATTTAGATGATAGACTGGAAACACTTCCAACATCTTTTGACAACTCTTCATCAATAATAGTTGCACCATATTTTAATTTAAAATCTTTAGACAAATTTGATGAAATTAAATTTGCCGGATCTTTAATCTGATTTTCTTTTATTATTTTATTTCCATCGCGCTTCATAAATACATAGCCAAGAATTCCACCAGTTAAAGCTGCGATCATTACATTTTTATATGTCATTACCGCAAGATATGGCTCTTCTTCATGAACAATGGCTATTGTTTTACCTTTAAGAAAGACAATATCTTCTTTTGTTAAAGGCAGCATTCTTTTGCTAACGCAATTAGTTAAAAGTATTGATAATAATAAAAGTGAAATGATTTTATTTTTCATAATTTGGGTTAGTTAATGTTTAAAAAAGTTGTTAATATAGTAATATTTTTAATATTTGATAGAGTTGATAGAAAAAAAGAAATGTTAGAGCGGCGCAAAAAATTAAAAACATTCTTATTGCAAAGACTGGTGACTCCATGTTATAAGAACCTTTGCCAAAGACGATCAAAATAGGAAGTAGGATTGGAAATTTTTTACTCCATTTTTTTACCCATTGATCATCCATGAAGGCGATAGTATATGTTTTCCACCAGAATATAATCCACGTAAGACCAAAAATCGCTGGCAAAATAAGAAACAATGCTGCACAAGAAAAGAATCCATAATTACCGCAGCTATCAGAATCGGGATCAACAAGTGACCCAATTATTGGTAAAGCTATAAAATCAATAACCAGTAAAACCGAAAAAAATTTAAAAATTTTCCAAGCTAATTCTTTTTTCATTTTGAGAAAAATTTAGGTACAGGAACTTTGTCCGTTGGAACGTCAACTGTAACGTTATACTTTATTGGCGAATAACTGTATCCGTAAGAAAAACCGAATCCAGTTCCACCCTCATAAGTTCTGAGTAAATTGTAAGATTTCTGATCTTTGCCACCAAAAGAAATTGTCGTTTGAACATTCTCACCATGTGGAATTAAATTTATATAAATACCACCACCAACCACTGGAATCGCATTGGCAGATCTTCCAATTCCATCAGTTCCCATATTTACCGAGGTAAATGTCATGTCGCCACTCAAGCCAACATGTAGATCATAGTCATTTCCTTTACCCGTAATAAAATCACTACCAGGAATTTTATATTTTTCAGCAAGTAGCAAGGCATTATTCTCAGCCGCATTCCCCCCAATCCTCTGCCCTTGCCACATATTATCCGCAGTTTCTTGATCATCTTGCCCAGTAACAATCGATGTTACAAATGATGATCCGCTTCCTGCCAATCCCGCAATTTGAATTGCAGTTTGTTTGTTTAGTGAGCCATTAATTACTTGATCTTTTAATGACTCACCAGTTAATTCTCCAGCTACTGCCGCTACAGCTCCGCTTGCACAATCTGTTCCTTGCGCAGAGCCCATAGCACAACCAAGAGCTCCGTGAAGAGTTGATTGAGTTGATTTGCTGATTTCTGGAGTTAATACATTACCATATTGATCTACTGGATGAGCAAGATTTCCAATTTGATTTGCCGCAACATTTCCCGCTGCACCAATTGCAATATTTAAAGCTAGGTTATTTATTGATTCTTTTAATGAATTACCATTAATTGCTGATTGAGCAATTGTAGAAGAGGCATTGGAAATTGCTGACTGAGTTAAGGCTAGTTTAGTGTTTTGTATTACTTGCTGCGTTGTACTAACTTCACTAGCTGTATTTGCCGCATTTACGGAATTGGCCATTTGTTCTACTTTTAATGCTTCTGAAGCATATGATGCAACTCCAGCCGTTGTAGCCGCTATTGCCATGCTTTGCAACGATTCTTTACTTGTTGTATCTTTTAACGTGGTTTTAGTTGTGGTTTTTATTGTATCTGCTAAACCTCCACCATTCATACTAGCATTTGTTGCACTTACTGAAGCTGTTGCTGCAGCAGAACTTGCTGCTGCTGTCATCATTGCAGCTCCTACGCCCGCTCCACTTCCTGCAGTCACAATAGTAACCGCTACCGCCCCTATTGCAACTGCTGCAGTTCCGGTTTGAGTTAATCCCCTTAAAGTATTACTATCAGTTTGATTGAGTTCTATTAGTGGATTATAAATTGTTTTTTCTTTAGCTGTTTGGTTTAGGTACGAAAGATAGTTTAATTGATTATTTGTTGAAGATTGATTTGCTGCGCTGTAATCGTTGGTGTCTTTATTATAAATGGTTTTATCATAAGAAGTGATGATGTTGTTTGCTACGTTGAGGTTTAGGTTATTGGTGTTGTTGGCATTGTTAGTATTAGTGATGATATTAGTGTTTACGATGTCAGTGTTGATGTCACTTTGATTATAGTTTTTAAAAGTTAAAGTTGTGGTGGTTTTTTCTTCTTTGTTGTTGATGCTTACTTGTTGATCAGCTAGTAGGTATAAGTTGTTTGTATCGATGTTTAGCTGATTGGTGGTTAGATTACTTGCTTTGATTATAGCATCATTTGTTGTATTGATGTTTAGGTTGTTTCCTATGTTTAGATTTGAGCTAGTGATGTTATAGTTGTTTTGATTATCTGAGCTTGTTTGTTTTATGTCTTGTGTTTTATCATTAAAGTTATCTTTTTTTTCTTTGAAGTAATCTGCGCTTATCTTATTTGATTGATTTTCTGATAGGAATGGTTTGGTTAATTTTTGCATTGGATCATCTACTTCTTGTAGTGTTTTTTGGCTTACCGCTATTGTAGCCATTAGGGCTAGGTTTATTAAGCTAGAGGTTGCTGATATTCCTTGCATTGCTACTTTTGCTATTCCGTTATAGCTGCTTGATGATTCTTGGTGGTGGTATTCGTTTAGGGTGGCGTTTTGGATGGTTAGGTTGTTGGTGGTGTTACCTTGAGTGGTTAGATAGTTGTTGTTTGAGTCTTTTTGATAAGTTCCATCTGAGTTTTGAATTAGGGTTAGAGTTCCGATGTTTAGATTGTTATTTGTGTTTAGGTTTGAAGATTGAAGAAGGATGTTATTGTTTGAATCTAGGTTGATGTTGTTGGCACTTAGATTTGAGCTTAGCGCGGTTTCTTGATAGTCGATTTTACTTGAGCTTGAAGATTTAATTGAGCCTTTTTTGTGAGATTCGTGAGATTCTAGGGTTGAGTTTACTGCGTTTTGGATGTTCACGTTGTTGTTTGAACTTATGTTGATGTTGTTATTTGCGTTTAGGTTACTTCCTTGGATATTTATACTTGATCCAATGTTATTTACTAGGGTTGAGGTTAATTTCTGATCATATTCTTGATCTATTGTTTTGATTTGAGTTTTTAGATTGTTGATTTGGTTGTCTAGAACTCCTGTTTTTAAATAGCTTTGGATATATGAGTTATTTTGAGTTTGGTTGTGATTTATAATATTTTGTTTTTGTGCTTGAAGTTGGTTTATTTGTTCTTGTAGTGGAATTAGTTTTTGTTGTTTTTCTTGATTTAGGCTTGAGATTGTTAGAGATTCACTGTCGGTTGATGTTCCTGTGGTTGTTAGGGATATACTGCCTTGAGAATTAATGTTACTTTGAATGTTAGTGGTATTATCAGTGATGTCAGTTCCACCTTTTCTTCTTCCGCCCCAATGTGTTTCAGTTCTATTTCTTAACTCTAAAGTTCCTATATTAATATCATCTCCTGCGGTGATATTTAGGTTTCCTGATGTGGTGGTATTCGTGGTTGATCCATCTTGGTTGGTGGTGGTGATGGTGTTTTTGGTGGTAGTAACATTCGCCGCCAAATTACTAAAATCATTAGCCGCATTAATAGCAACAGCCCCCCCTTTAATTGAAGCATGTTGTAAAAGCTCTGAAGAAATATTACCTAAGTTTTTACCCACCCCGCCAAAACCAA
>CALBSF010000112.1 GCA_937927795.1 uncultured Rickettsiales bacterium | reverse complement strand
TCAAAAGATAAAATCTTTTTGTTAAAAAGTGTCAATCGTTTAGGGATATGCTATAATTACCAATCATTTTACAATTCGAGGCAAAAACGCGCTCAGTTTTGTGGTAATTTCATAATTAATAGTTTGTGCCCAATTAGCCCATTCTTCTGCTGTTATTGTTTCTTTACCATCATTTCCAATAATAGTTGCAATATTTCCAGCTTTGATATTTTTAATTTCGGTAACATCAATTATCAACATATTCATCATTACGCGTCCTAGCTGATTACATCTTTTTCCTTTAATTAAAACCTGCGCTTTATTTGAAGCATTACGCAAAATTCCATCAAAATAACCAACTGGCAAAATAGCAATTTTTGAATCTCTTTGTAATTGGCAAGTTCGATTATAGGCAATAAAACTGCCCTTTGGCATCGATTTTATTTCCACAATTTTAGTTTTAAAACTAAGCGCTGGTTTTAATTTAATTTTATTTTTAAAACGCTCATAAACATCGTCAGAAGGCCACATTCCGTAAAGTGAAATGCCACTTCTTACCATATCAAAATCATAACCAAAATTTTTCATCATAACTCCGCCCGAAGCACTAATATAGCACAAAGGCTTGATATTTATATCTGCAAAAGCTTTTTTAATTTTCAAAAAATTATCAACTTGCTTTTTGCTATAATCATCAGAATTCTTATCATCTGCCGCAGAAAAGTGCATATATAGGCCTTTAACGGCAATTTTATTTTTGGTGGTTATTTTTACAACTTCGCTTAAATCACTCAAATTAAACCCATCGCGACCAATTCCAGTATCAAAACAAAAATGAATTTGCGGCCTTTTTTTAAGCCCCGCAATTTCTTTAAGCACATCAAAAGTTGTGATTGTGATTTCGATATTATGTTTTACTGCATCTAACGCCTCTTGCTTAAAGCTTCTGCCTAAAACCAAAATCGGAGTTTTAATTTTATTTTTTCTTAAAATTAAAGCGTCGTTAAAATCATAAACACTTAAATAATCAACATCATTTTTAATATTTTGCGATACTTCCAAAAGACCATGGCCGTAAGCATTTCCCTTAACAACTGCCATAAATTTGGTTTTAAGGTGAAGTTGTTTTTTTAGCTCTTTGATATTGTTTTTGATGTTTTTAGTATTGATTTCAATCCAACTAAGCATAGAAAAAGGTGGTAAATGGTTGAGCTATCGAGATTCGAACTTAAGACCTCTTGCATGCCATGCAAAAAATGATGATTTTTGGCAAAGCTAAAATTTAAAAGGCTTAAAGCTCCTAAAGCATTGATATTATTGACCTAGAGCGATTATATATCATTACAATTAATTACTTATACTTGATAAAAAATTGCAATTATTTATGATTTTTGACGGACACCAGACGGACACGAAAAACATAAATAACTATGCCAAATTTAAACGATAAGTTCATTAAATCACTTCCGCTGCCAAAGGCAAACATAAAATTTATTGGGATGATCGCCTAATTGGTTTGGGGATTCGCATCACCGACAATAGCGCGAAATCATTCGTTTTGCGTTATGTGATAAATGGACGAGAAAGAAAATATACTTTGGGCGGATATCCGGCATTGTCATATTCTGCGGCGCGCGATATGGCAATTCAGTTGAAAGGTGAAATCACTAAAGGTCATGATCCGCTTGATGAAAGGCAGGCAATTCACGGCACTCCAACCGTTAAACAACTAGCTGAAGATTTTTTGAAGGCGAAAGAAAAAGTTTTGCGTCCAAACACTCTAAAAGATTATCGCGAATTTTTCTTTAAAAAGCACATCATCACAAAATTTGGCAATCTTAAAATTGACTCAATTGGAAAAAAGGAAATCGAAAGTTTTCATCGCTCATTTTCTGAAACGCCGCGCATGGGTAATAGAGTATTAGAGATAATACACGTGATGTTTAACACCGCCGTTTCTTGGGAAATTTTAGAAAAGAATCCAACCCAGGGAATTAAAAAATTTCCTGAGCATAAGCGCGAAAGATATTTATCAGAAGATGAGATTAGCAGATTAACCAAAGTTTTGGATGAAGAGCCAAATCAGATGAGCGCAAATATCATAAGGCTGATTTTACTTACCGGATCAAGAAAGGGAGAGGTTCTATCTGCGCGTTGGCAGGATTTTGAAGGTGAAGTATGGGCAAAACCCGCTTTTCTTACCAAACAGAATAAAATTTCACGCATTCCGTTAAGTCAGGAAGCGGTGGATATTTTGCAAAAGATGAAAACAAAAATTGTTTCAGAAAAGAAATTGGCAACATTCACTGATAACAGAATCATCAGCACTAAGCAGTATTTGTTTTACAATACTTAAACCAAAACTCATCAAAAAGACATCAAAAGATTTTGGCTTGAAGTTTGTAAGAAGGCTAAAATCAAAGACGCTACAATCCACGATTTACGCCACACTTTTGCATCAATTCTGGTTAGTAACGGAATAGGATTGGAAGTGATAGGAAAGCTTGTTGGACATTCAAATATTAGAACAACTCAACGCTATGCACATTTGGCAAATAGTTCTTTGAAGCAAGCCACTTCTATGTTGGCCGGTAAGGTTATGAAGAAAGCCTAGAGTAATAAAACTGTTAGATATTAATGACTAGCCTTATCTGTGAAAAAATTCAGATTTTAGAGAATAAGCTTTAGGAGGTATAGAAGCAAAATCATTACTGCAAATGAAACTCTAGCTCAATATGCAGGAAGGTTATGCGGGGATCGTATCAATAAAAAAGAACCTGTCCTCAACACCAATTGTGCCATAGTTCCAAAATTACGAAAATCGCAATTTTTCTACTACGCCACAATTTCACTTACCATCAATAATTTTACAAAATTCTTCCTTGATATTTATCAATAAGTGCCATATTTTGTCCTTTTATTAGATCAATAATTTAACTTCTTAAAAAATGCATAAAAATTTTGACGACTGGAATTTAGTCAAGAAGAAGCTAGACACTGATCACATAGCGCCAACATTTCAAAAACGTGAAATATGGTGGTGCAGTATTGGCTTAAATATTGGTCACGAAGAAAATGGGAAAAATAAAGATTATAGTCGGCCGGTTCTGGTGGTCCGGAAATTCAATGATCATATATTTTGGGGCATCCCTCTAACAACCCAGATTAAAGAAAAGCACTACTATTATAAGATACACTTCAAGGAAAAAGAGCAATGCGTGATGCTGTCACAAATTCGCTTGCTGGAGAGTAGGAGATTAACTGACAAGATGGGAAAATTATCTCAAAAACAATTTGATGAGATAAGGGAAGCTTTAAAGGGTATGATCTGATTTACTCAACCCCCCTTTCGGAGGGTTGCTTGTGCCTGATGGCAATTTGTATGGTTAAGATAGATGCAAATTATGTATTTGTCAAGTTTTCAAAGATAACTAGGATTTATGACATTTATAGGAAATGAGATTTTACGGCTCAGAAAAAATAACAAGATGACTCAGCGGCAACTTGCTATGAAAGCCTCCGTTGACTATAGCACTCTAAAGAAAGTTGAAACTGGAAAAACTAAAAATCCAAGCCCGGAATTTATTGAAAAAGTAGCTAATGCACTGGAAGTATCTTTATCATCTTTAATTGATGCTCCAAAACCTGATGTAGGTGGTGGCAATATATTGCCATTTAAAGAACTGACCCCTGGAAACTTTGTGAGTTTGGTTGATATGATTTTAAGATCTAAAAAAGAAGAGTATACGGATATCCAAGTATTTGATGGAGTCGGAGATAAAAAAAGAGATATTATAGCTAAAAAAATTCTTAACGGAAAAAATTCTCAATTTTATACCTTATTTCAAGTTAAGCGTTACGCAAGGACTGATAGTTCTACTTTAAAGAGAGAACTTGAAGGAATAAAAAAATATTTTTTTTCCAACAAAAACACACCCACACCTATAGAAAGTATAGTATTTTGTTTGGCGGATTCACCTTCAGCTTACATAAAGGATGAAGTAATAAAGCATGCTATTTTTCTAGAGTTACCATCACCCATATTCTGGGATGGTCGCGCACTAGACAATATGTGCAAAATGCAGGAAGCATCAAGAGACATTAAGAATAAATTCTTCGGAGGTCATTTTGGTGAAATTGAAGAAAATCAGAAGGAATTAAAACAAATTACGAAAGAGTTGGATAAAGATTTTAAGAGTGTCAAAGAAATAATAGAAAACGATTCGAGAACTATTGCGTCAATAGATGGAAAACTTTTTGCAGCCAATGCTTTGGAAACTGATGCTAAAATGGCGCACGTTAGAAGATTAATTAACGAAGAAAAATATTCAGAAGCTAAGGAAATTCTTTTAGAACTAAAAATCGAGGTTGAAAAACCCGGAGAGGAAGTAAGGCGAAAAAAATGGTATAATAATTTAGGCGTATGTTTCTCTCATGATGAAAAAAAAGAAGATATAGATAGAGGAATTGAATATCTAGAAAAGGCCATTGATCTTGATCCTGATTTTGATATTCCGAAGCGGAATTTGATTGAAAATGTAATCAGAAAAAAAATTAGTAATAAATATCAGCTTGCTCTAAAATTTTCCGAAGAACTCTTGGCTAAAGATAAAAAGAATCTGGATTACATTTCATTGCATATCTATGTGCTAAATATTTGCAATAAACTCTCTGAGTCTAAAAATTTTATTGAGAGTTATGATAATCCTAGAGATGAATTTGGTCGCAATGAAAACATGACTGCCGTAGTGTCTGAAACCTATTTAAGGCTAAAAGAGTTTGAATTGGCTTCGTCATATATTGATATGGGATTGTGCAATTTTCCTGAGTCTATTAATCTAAATAGATTAAAAGGTCATACCTTAATGGAAGAAGTTGAGAAAGGTGGGTATGAACTAAAATCTTCCGATTTAATTCCTCTTTTTTTTAAATCAAATCTAGCAACAAAAGCGACAGAGTATTTTTCTAAAGCTCTTGATTATGCAAAAATCAATAATTGGCCAGAGGATACGCTAAATGAAATCAAATTTGACCTCTATAATGCTGCCGTAATTTCTGGTCGCGTAGAAAAGCCAATAATAAAAGAGGATAAGTTGTCAGATGTTCAAAAACAGACCAAGCTTTTTGGCGATGCATCAGATAAATTAACTAAAAATAGAGATTATACGGGTGCATATGATTTATTTCAAAAAATAATCAAAGACTGCAACTACTCTTATGAGGAAATAAAGGATGTAGCTCGTAAGTTTCTATATAACGGCTCTCCAGAGTGCGCTATTAGGTTTCTATTGCCATTGATGACCGAGGCAAAGGACAAGATGGATTTTGAATGTTGGGCGCTTCTAAGTATTTCTTATGTTTTGGAAGGAAAAAAGAATGAAGCCTTGAGTAAAATGAATGAAGCAAAAGCTATTTTTTCGAGCGATAAAGAAATCTATAGGGATGTCTTGTCTCATTATAGTGCTTTAATGGGTCGTTATCAGGATAATAGCGAATCAGATAGGTTTGTTCAAAATATTTTTGAACTTCAAAATATAACGCCAGAAAAAACAATTATTAAGCCAGTTCAACTGATAGAGTCTGATGGGTCAGTTTCAAATGAGATAAGGGATTTTTTTATTAGAGCTCGTCAATCATTTGAAAAAAAGAGAGAGTTGTTTTTAACAAACCCTATGCCTGTTTATTTTTTGCAAAAAATGTTCGAGCGTTCTTTTCCAGAGGCCATAGAGATCCCAAAGAACAATTACGATTTTAGCTTTGTTATTCCATACAACACACTTGATAAAGAATTCAAAGAGTACCAAGAGGAAAACTTTAAAAATTCAAGTTTTGTTATAGATTACTGTGCGTTACTCAATTTTGCTAGATGCGGTCAATTAGGCTTACTAAGCGCTTTAGGTAAAAAAATAAAAGCCTCTGAAGAATTGTTATTCGATGTTCAAAAAGATTTGGCTTTATGTGAGAAGCAAATTCTAAGAGATGCTTGGGATTTTTTGCGCAAGGGTGAAGTAGAAATTTTTCCGCGTCACAAAAAAAGCGAAGATCAGAAAAGTCCATCCGAATCAATAAAAAAATCTTTTAGCGATCATAAGTGGCTCATTGAATCAATGATCTATTGTATGAATAACGATGCTGTATTTCTAACTGATGATTGGCGACTTATTGGCTTGATGAAATCAGAGGATATCGGAGTAAAATCTGTTAACAGCTTTATATTTTTCCAAGCGGGATTGGAAAAATCTCTTTTAGATAGAAAGCAATACAGTTTAGCACTGGGAGAGTTAGCTGGTCTTTTTTTCCATTTTATACCTTTTAATGGAGAAGATTTTTTAAATATTGTGTTGGATGACAACAATAGGATTAAAAACCATACCATCCCTTTTGGTAAAAACTTAAAACAGAATCCAAGTCTAGAAATTTCTCTCAGAGCCTACCACCTTTTAAATCAAATCAATTTACCTGGATCTGATTTAAAAAGTTTTCTCAGTGTGTGTTTCAATTTCTTAGTTCGGCTATTGCGCCTAGCTGTGCTGGAGGAAGAAAAAATTGACTGGACTCTCTTCCTGGTTAACTTTTTTAACGAGATTGGAAAAGATGATGCCAAATATGAATATTTGGAGTTTGCAATTCAGAGCTGGCTTGCCTTGAACAAATTTACTACAGACAAGTGTAGAAACTTAATGTTAACAAAAGTTGAAGAAATTCAGAATGAATTTGTACGAATTGCCATCAAAAACGAGCTAAATAAAAAATAAGTACATCTTTTTGAGCTTGTAAGTTGTTTTTTTATGTAAATTCGTATATTCTGAATGAATTTAAATTTACAATCATAGCTCATGAAACGTTCGCTCAAAAACCTGCCTCAACTCAAGCAAGACGAGTTAGTAAAAATCATTGCTACAATCCGTGAGAACCGTTAGACGATTGAAAAAATCATCCTTTTTGGCTCTTACGCATGCGGCGATTACAAAGAACGGAAGGCAAAAGTGAGTTATAATTTTCTAATTTCACATCAAGACTAATAAAATCTAAAAAGAGTTGTTATGAGAGAATTTGGAAGATTCAAAGAAAGCTATTTTAAAGAAAAAAGAGTAATCGATGTAGCGATAAATTTTCCTATCGCTGAAAAAAATAAAACCAAAGAAATAGCTGGCAAACTTGAGATAACCGATGATGGAATTTTTCTGGAAATTTTTAGTGAGAACAGAGAGGGGGATGAGCCTCTAGAATACAAAGAAGAAATCGATTGTCTTACTGGAAACGGAGATTCTAAGAGATTTTATTTATTTAATTTAAAATTTATAAAATTGGGATCGAGGCGAATAGGACAAGGTCTATCGATTAGAGAGCAAAGATTTCAATGTGAAGACATTCTAGTTTTCAATCAGAGATTATCTGACCTTTCGCTAATAGAAATTCATATTGATGGATTAAAAGAATTTTTGGGTCCAACTAAGCAAATTTGCAATTTTTTAAATGGCTTTAAGCAAGAAAGTGAAAACAAAATTGAAGTTGTTGATTTGAAAGACTCAGTTTTTTTATATCACTTTGATTTCAATGAATCTTGGACTCCCATGGATTACATTTCTTCCTCAAGAGTTGCGCCTTCGGTCATTTTTTCATTTAAAAACCCAATAAGATTCTCTGAGAAAAAAGTAAAGGAATTGGTTAAAAAATATCAGATTCTTCATAGTTTTTTAACAGGAAAAAACTATGGAATTGAAAAAGTTTTAATCAATGGAGATGAAGCGGAATTCTACTCTGATGGCTTTAATTGTGTCGAAGATTCAAAGAAGAAATATAGCATGTTGCATTGGGGACATAATTTGTCAGAGCAATTTCAGAATTTGTATGGCACAGATTATGAAATTCCAGGAGATGTGATTTATAACTGGTTTTCTTTATCAGATGATGAATTTGATGTTTGCGAATTATTTTATGGAGCAAGATTTGTAAAAGATAAATATCAGAGATTTATCAACTTGTATGTGTGTCTTGAGTTCATGGTGCAGAAATATAGAAGCAATTATTTTGATGATGAAGTTTTTGGGAAAATTTTAGCAAAAGTAGAAGAAATTGTTAATACAGAGGCTAGTTCTTATAAAAAGAAAAAGAAGGAAGACTTTTTTAATAGTGTAAAAAGAGTGAATGAAGAAAGGGCTCCAACCCTAGAGCTTATAAAAAAATGTGCAAAGCAAGAAGGATTGATAGATCTTTGGAACGAGATAGGAATTAAAGAGGAAATATTAAGAAAAATCGTCAAAGATAGAAATCATATAATTCATGGAGATATCGGAAAAGTTTCTGGATTAGAACTCTATAATGACATTCTTGAGCTATCGGTTTATTTCCTGATTTTGCAAAGGCTTGGGATAGATCGAGAGATTTTAGTATTTAAATTGGGTGCTTACATCGATTATAATAGAGTTAGAAACAGTATTGAGCGTTTTGGATTCACTTCTGAAGATAGCAAAGAAATCATCAATGCCGCAACTTAACCTCAGAAAAGCCTCACAAATTGCCGTAGTTGCAGTCTGTCGAATATAAAATCAGATTTATGAAATATCATTTTATCCAAAAAATAATTGCAGGATTTTCTAAATCTTTAAAGGCACTTACCAAAACGTGGGTTTTAATAAAAGAGGTAAATCACTGCTTAAAATCTATTGAAGTGATATTGGTTATTGTGGCCTTGTTTTTCGCTTACGAGGCTTATCTTG
>CALBSF010000111.1 GCA_937927795.1 uncultured Rickettsiales bacterium | reverse complement strand
CTTATAATTTTCTAAGAAACAATTGAGAATTCTCATTAATGATTGAACAAGATTTCCATTGCTACTTGTCACTAACTATTTACAATTAATTCTCACTCTTATTCTTCTTGTTATAGTAGTTTATTTATTCACTTTAATCGCGTTTTACTACTTTTTTGATGAGTTCTACTCTGAAGAATTAAAGGAAAATCTATGTCAAACGCTAATGGTCTGCTTTATTACTGAGATAAATTATCCGTTATTATTTATCATTTTAATAAAATTTTCATTTAACTCATTATTTTTGCTGTTTTTAATATAATTAAATTTTTTATTCACATCTTCAACCTCAGCCTTACTAAAATCAAAGCCCTCTCTAGTCTTAACATAGAAGGAAACTAGATATTTTGCAACAGCTTCATCAACCGTTCTGATCTGAGAATCATATCCAACACTTTCTTTTTTTGGCTTTAATTCGATTAAATTGGGGAAAAATTTAGATTGATCTTTGGCCTCAACAATTATCGGAGTTCTTTCTACTAAAGGAAAAGTGCCTTCAATCATCACAATTAGAAAAAACAAAACCACAGCAGCAATCATCGCCCCAAAAATCAATAAAGTGCGATCGCAAATTGGACTGATATATCGAAAACAATACCAGTCAAAAGCATCTTTAAAATAAGACTTATCAGCTACTGAAGTTTTGATAAATTCAAAATATTCTTTAGCCTGCTCATCGCTTTGTGTTTGTAGCTCTTCTAGCTTTTTTTCCATTTATAATTAAATAATTCAATTAACACTGATTATTGAATTTGTTTTTATTCTTTCAAGAAGTTTAATCATATCTTCAACTGATTTATCAAGATCATCATAATTGACACTACGAAATACTAAGGAAGTTCCACCATCAAAAGGATAGCTACCCATTGAAACTTCTGGATAAAGAGCTTGCAAATTAGTTAAATCTTCAGCGATTACGCTCTCAGTTAAATTTATTTTTACTTCTCTTGATTTGGTTTTTTCGCCGCCAATTAATTCTTTTTTTGCCGCAGCGAACATTGCTTGAAAAATTTTAGGAACTCCTGCCATCACAAAAATATTTTCAATTCTAAAGCCTGGAGCTGATGACACCGGATTATCAAGCAAGCTTGCCTTGCTTGGCACAAAAGCCATTTTTAATCTCGCTTCATTAACATTTTCTTTGCCGTAATATTGCTCTAAAATTTCTGTAGCTTTTTCATGCTGAATCAACTTGTCATTCAATGCTTTTGCAATTGATAAAGAAGTGATATCATCATGAGTTGGCCCGATTCCACCGCTAGTAAAAACATAATCGAACTTTTTTCTTACCTCATTAACTGCAAAAATAATTTCTTCTTCTTTGTCAGGAACTACCCTAACCTGCTTTAAATTAATTCCAATTTCAGCAAGGCCTTTAGCTAAAAAATTTAGATTTTTATCTTCAGTTCGACCAGAAAGAATTTCGTCTCCAATCATCACGAAAGCCGCGCTAACTATTTTTTTTGTCATAAAATTATATCGGTTGCAAAATTTTTTATTCCTAGTTTTTTTAGTTCTTCAAATCTGTTTTTATCATTCACAGTCCAAGCAAAAATTTCTATTCCCAATAAAATATCACAAACTCTTTGATTTAGCAATTGATGAAAAATTGAAAGATGTTTAATTTGGTTTTGAATTAGGAATTTGCTTAGCAAAATCAAGTCATTTTCATGTTCTAATTTTTCACAAACCGCCATAATTTTTACATCGCCAAAAACATCTCTAATAATATTAAAAATTTCTATAGCCGCAATATAATCGGTAATAAATGGAGCAAAATAAACTTTTTCCATATTAATTTGATTGGCATTTAGATGTTTTTTTACTTCCAACAAAGCGCTTTTTGCATTACTGCCATCTAAATTCTTGAAATCCAGCCAATATTGTAAATCATTTTTATATAGCAAAAATTCTTTAAATTCTGGTAAAATTTCACCATCTTTTGGTTTATCATGCTTGAGTAATAATTTATTATTCAAAAACCAAATATCAAATTCAATTGCTCTAAAGCCTGATTTATAGGCATTATTTAAGCTGGCAATAGAATTTTGTTTAATTCCTTGGCTTACCAAACCGCGATGGGAAAATAATTTTATCATATGGAATTTATTATTATTCAAACAACTTATCCAAAATTAAATCAAGCACAAAATCTGGCGCAAATTCTTCTAAATCAAAAACTTGCGGCCTGCGTCGAGCTTAAAAAAATTGATAGTTATTATTTGTGGCAAGAAAAAATCGAAAATTCTAAAGAAATTTTAGTTACAATTAAGACTAAAAAAACTTTATTTCAGCAAATCAAAAGAGTCATCAAAAAAAATCATCCTTATGAAGTGCCTCAAATTTTTTCGGTTAAAATTGATGAAATTTCTAAGGAATACTTAAAATGGTTTAACTCGAATCTAAAATAAAACTAGTATAATAAGTTTTTTTCACTATTTTATAATTTGTCAACAAACACCAAATTTGAAAACAATATTTTTGATGGAACTGCTATTTCTTTTAATTACACATATTAATGCTTTTTGCAAAAATAAGATGCAAACCCGCTTTGCTGTAGGAAATGGCTGCCTTTCATTGCCAATTAATTTAAACATAAACAACGAATATGAACAAAACAATAATAATCGATGCTGCCCATCGCGAAGAGACCAGAATCGCAGTTTTGGATGATGGAATTCTTCAAGATTTTGACCGCGAAGCAATATCTATCAAACAAATCAAAGGTAATATTTATTACGCCAAAGTAACTAGAGTTGAGGCTTCACTACAGTCTGCTTTTGTTGATTATGGCTCTGATCGCCATGGTTTTTTACCATTTTCTGACATTCATCCTGACTATTACCAAATTCCTGAAAGTGAGAGACAAAAACTTCGTGAATTAAACTTAAATAGTGAAAATTCTCAAAATAAAACAGATGATGAGGAAGAAAATCATCCAATCAAAACCACTTCTGAAAAAGGTGAAAAAGATGAAGAAGATAGTGATGCCTCAATCGTTACTGGCGCTTACTCGGTGGAAGATGAAACTGATACTGGCTATAGAGGAAATATTTACAACATTTACAAACGCTATCAAATTCAAGATGTTATAAAACCTGGACAATTATTATTGGTTCAAGTTTCTAAAGAAGAGCGCGGCAATAAAGGCGCCTCAATGACAACTTATGTTTCTTTGGCTGGAAAATATTGCGTTTTAATGTCAAACACACCTAATAAAGGTGGCGTTTCCAAGAAAGTTGAAAGTTTTCGTGATCGCAAATTACTAAAATCAATTTTAAATGAATTAAATATCCCCAATGATCGCTCAGTTATTGTTAGAACTGCTGGCGTTGGCAAAAAACCAGAAGATATCAAAAGAGATTATGACTATCTTTCAAGACTTTGGGAAAGCATCAAACAATCTTCTCAATCTTCTAAGGCGCCGTCTTTTATTCATGGTGAAGATGATGTTATTAAAAGATGTATTCGTGATGTTTATAATGAGCAAGTAAAAGAGGTTATTGTTGAAGGCGCCGCTGCTTTTGAAGAAGTGATGAACTTTTCTAAGCTTACAATGCCAACAATGACTCACAACATCAAGCTTCATGATGAAAGAGTTCCTGTGTTCAATAAATATCGCGTTGAACAACAAATTTCTGCACTTTACGAAAAACAAATTCAACTTCCATCTGGCGGAACAATTGTTATTGACCACACCGAGGCTTTGGTTGCGGTTGATGTGAACTCAGGAAGATCTACCAAAGAAAATAATGTGGAAGAAACCGCTTACAACACTAACTTAGAAGCGGCTAGAGAAATTGCCAAACAACTTCGTCTTCGCGATTTAGCGGGCTTAATTGTGATCGATTTTATTGACATGTATGACCAAAGAAATCGTCGTAATGTTGAAAGAGCTTTAAGAGATGAATTACAAAATGATCGCGCCCGCATTCAGCTTGGCAGAATCAGTGTTTTTGGACTTCTTGAAATGTCGCGCCAAAGACTTGGAGCAAGCTTTTTTGAAACCATTACTGAACCTTGCAAACATTGCAACGGAACTGGCTATGTTCGCTCAGTTGAAATTTTAGCTGTTAGTATTTTACGCTCAATTAGACATGCCTGCTCTGATAAGCAAACTGGGGTGATTTACATCTATGCCAGCGCGCAAACCATTGCTTATTTAATGAATTTCAAAAAGAATGAAATAATTTCTACTGAAAAAAATTACAATGTTCATATTTTCATGCATCCAAGCGATGATTTGGGAAGTAATGGCTTTAACATCAAAAAACGCAAAAGCCTTTCAGATGAAGAAAGACAAGAGCTTGAAATGGAAGTTGAGGTTGGAAAAGTTAATAAACTTGAGCTTGAAAAAAGCTATTTCGATAATTATTCACAAGATGAAGCGGTTGAAGATGTCGCGCAAGTAAGCAATGAAAGAAATAATCCAAGACATAATAATCAAAGAAAAAAACCTCATCATAATAATAATCAGCGCCACCATCACAATAATAACAATCGCAGAAAATTTTCAAATCATAGAAATGAGGAAAAGAAATCTTTCTTAGGCTCTTTATTTGGAATGTTTTCTAAATAACTTATTTTTCTATCATAGAGGCAAGATTTATCGGGTCTCTATGATATTTATATCTACAAATCAATTAGTTCACTTCAATTCAAGGCAAAACAAATACATGCCTTAAAAAGACTGTCATCTCGAACGTAAGTGAGAGATCTCTTTATGTAAAACTCAAGAGATCTCTCACTTACGTTCGAGATGACAGTTTTTTTTGAGGATGGTTGCAATTGATTTAAGGTTTGGGTTTGGGTTTGGGTTTGGGTTTGGGTTTGGGTTTTTGGGTTTGAATTAATTTAAATTAGTAAATTTTTACAATAATTACAAAAACTTCCCAATCAAACTACTTGGTCTTGCTTTTATAACTTGAATATCCGCAATTTTCCCTAAGTAACTTTTTGCCATCTCTTCATTATCAACTTCAACTATAACTGACTGCAGCCACGGGCTTTTTCCTAAGATTTGACAACCTTGACTTTTACCAGATTTTGGCGCTTCTTTTTCAAATAAAACTGGCATTATTTGATTTTCAAATTTTTGATTAAATAAAATTTGTTGCTGCGTTAAAAGTTTTTGAAGCCTAGCTAGGCGCTCATCTTTAACCGATTCTTCAACTTGAATCTTGGCCTCAGCAGCTGGGGTTCCAGGGCGCGGGGAATATTTAAAAGAATAGCATTGAGAAAAGCCGATTTGCTTTACTAAATCTAATGTATCTTCAAAATCCTTGTCTGTTTCACCAGGAAAACCAACAATAAAATCTGAAGACAAGCCCATATCCGGCCTTTTTTTAAGAAGTTTTTCAATAATTTTAAAATAATCTTGGCGCGTGTGTTTGCGGTTCATGCCCTTAAGCACTGAGTTCGAGCCAGATTGAACCGGTAAGTGTAAAAATGGCATTAATTTTTCAATATCGCGGTGAGCAAAAATTAAATCATCCGACATGTCTTTTGGATGAGAGGTGGTATAGCGAATTCTTTTTACATCATCAATTTTAGCGATTTCTTCAATTAATTTTGCTAAAGTTGCCGAATTACCATTTTCATCTAAACCGTGATATGCATTAACATTTTGTCCGAGCAGATAAATTTCGCTAACACCCTTATCAACAAGCTGCTTGGCATTATCAACGATTTTTTTAACTTCGCGGGAATATTCAACGCCTCTAGTATAAGGAACCACGCAAAATGTACAAAATTTATCACAGCCTTCTTGCACCGTAACAAAAGAGCTAGAACCAACTCCTGCCTTACTTTGCGGCAGAACGTCAAATTTATCGTTAGGAGAAAAATCTAAATTAATTTGTTTATAGGCATTGTATATTGAATCTGACAAGTTAATGTCAGTAAACATATCTAATATTTGATATTGAGAGTTTTTATTCATTGTTTCCAGTTGAACTTCTAATTTTGATATAATTTTAACAGAAATTGATGATTTTATAAATCCTTTGCATATGATGTATTTTTCAGAATTTGAAATTCTTGATGTATATGGTTTAGATATGTACACTTGGGAATATGCTTGCCTCAACATTTGAATTAATTTAATAGTTATTTTTGTATAGGTTTCAAATATTTTGATAACAAAATTTCCACCATCTTTTTGTAATTTTAATGCTGTGAGAATTTCGCTAAATATTAGTTTATATGCTT
>CALBSF010000110.1 GCA_937927795.1 uncultured Rickettsiales bacterium | reverse complement strand
TGTGCTCTTCCGATCTATGAGAAGCCTTGATGTTAGCGGCTTTGTTTGGAATTTCTTTATAGCTCTTAATTTCTTTTATTCCTAAATAAATTAAAAATAATCCACCAATGATTTTGATGTAAAAGGTGTAATCAATTAAAAATTTAGAAATTAGAGCCAGTCCGCCACCGGCAAGAAAGCCATAAAATGAATCAGCTAAAGCTGCGCCAAGACCAACTGCAAAACCGATTTTAAAACCGTAAGATAATGTGTTTTTAATACAAAGAAGACCAATTGGCCCAACCGGCATCGCAATTGAAAAACCAATGATAAAAGCTTTTAAGAAAATAGGAAAAAGAGACATAAATTTATAAATAAAATTAATTTTTAAACGACAAAAAATAGCAATAAGCTTTGACTTATAAATGATTTAGCCCTGTCGACAAAAATTGAATTTTATTTTAAATTTATACATGAAGTTTTTTTAGCAATTGAGATAATTAGCTTTTACACTTTTTACTATATTTTAATATTACCTTCAAGCACTTTCATCGCCTTTCACCAATTTTGATGTTATATTTCGCGAGATCCAGAACCTTTAGTTCGTTCCCACTTTTGCTGCTTAATTTTTTGAGTCCAGCTTTGTGGATTTTCTGCTAGGTCTAGAGCTTCAATTGAGGTTCTCACTAGTCCATGATCTTGCATCATAGATTTTCTATCAAAATTTCCACCAGCACTATATCTTGCCATAACTTCTTGCACTGGCAAACCACTTCTTTTTGCAACTTCGCAAGTTACATTTTCTCTTGCTTGCAAATCTGTCATTACTCCTGTTTTGCAATCAAAAATCATCATCGAAGCATAACCAACGGTTCCGCCGCCTTTCTCATATTTTAGTGGAGATCCACTATCATCAACCTCAACTACAAAACCTGGGCCTTGAAATTTTCGCATTCTTGGTTCTTTTTTTGCAGCAAGATCTTTATCAATATCACCTTGATTAGCAGGACTGCGTCCTTTCTCAAGCGTTTCTTTCCACATTAAATCAATTGTATCTTTACTAAAAAATTTATTAACACCCTCAGTTCCATATTCAGGAGTTCCGGGAAAACCTTTAAAAAATTCTGTAAAAAATCTTTGTGAATCAGATGCTGAACAAAACATTCCACCAGCAGCATTTGCACCGCTAAAACGCGTAGGATCAACTAATGCACCGCGATCAATCCATGGAGTTCTGGTCACAGAATCATCGCGAGTTAATTGATGAGGAAATTTAGTTTCGCTAAATGCTTCTAGATGAGTTTCATGAGCTCTTCCCTCAACTGGTCGCAACATAAAATCAGTTGTAAGTTGCTTATAATCTTTCACTTGACCTCGTGCCTGATAATAAGATTGCTCTAGCGCTAGGCCAAGCAACATATATCCCAAATTACTATATTGATGCGCGCCATATTGACCTTTTGGTAATTCTGTATCTGCCTTATCTTTAGGCCCTTGCGCTTTTGGCTTTCCACTTTCATCAAGCAAATTATCTGTATCATCAAGTAATAATAAATCAGGAATTGAATATTCTTTTGTAACGCCGTCTCGCACAAATAATCTTTGCTGAGCTCTTGTTAAATCACCAATTCCCGCCATATGCGTTGTAAGATCTGCGAGAGTTGCCTCCTCACTTCCACCACCACGAAATAAAGATGCTATTCTTTCTTGCAAAGCCGCTCCTTGACCTGGATATTGTTTTTCTAAAAAATCTCGCATTTTATCTGATGCAAAAAACTTTCCGGCATTTTGACTTAAGTCAATAATTTCTTTTTCTTGCATCATGAATGCAAGACCAGCATAGCGCACTTTACCAATTGAGCCTTCACCAAAAAGTGTATGTTCGTCAGTTGCCATCCCTTCTAAATTTCTTGAGCCAGCAGCTTCAAAACCAGCGCCTGCAGCGCCGCATCTTGCAATAGCAAAATTAGTAACTGTTGAATCTTTAGTTGGGCCTTCATTAACCCTGTTTAAATCGTCTGTAATTGGCATTTGAAATATTATTTAGGTTATAGAGAATGAATAGGTTGTGTTGCTTTAGAGGTTTGCACTTCTGCTTGTTTTTCTGCAAGCCTTTCTTCAAGCACATCAGGAATAGATGATTCGTGAGTTTTATCATCAACACCAAATCTTATAACATCTGGTAGATCAGATTCATTAGAAACCATAACCATATCAGAAGGCTCAACTCCTAATCTTTTTACAATATTTGCGCTGTGAGCAGAGCCAGTGCAGATAATTATCACATCTTTATCTTCGCTTTCTGTTTCAATTCTTGAAGCCATATCACTAGCAATTTCAGGCTCTGATAAACATAAATGCCAATTAAATATTCCAATAAAATTAAAAAAGTTTTTGTTATATTCGCTGGCTTCATCACCCATTTTTTCTATTTCCACTGGATCAGTTTCAACCATATCAAAATCAACGCCAGCCTCTCTAGCTTTTGCAATTTCTGCGTCAAGAAGTTCTGAAGAAACATGATCCCTCCAATAATCAATAATTTCGGAAAGTGATTTTCCTTGTGATCTGTAGGTTTCAAAAAACTCTCTAGCCACTTTTCTACGATCATGAAATTCTTTAACAAAAGCAGGATCACTTTCTAATTCAGAAGCTCTTGCTTGCCAATTATCTGGAAAATATTTTGCATCGCCTTTTTCAATATATCCTTTGTCTGTAACATCTTTAATTCGAGATGGAATTTCTTGACAAAGCACAACTCTTAAGCCTTTTGCCTTGCAAGATTCCACCAACTTTGCTGATAAATCTGTATAAGAAAAATCAGCATGACTTTCGCCAATAAAAATATATAAAGGCTTTTTTTCCGGCTCTAAAACAACAGCTCCGCTTCTTAAAGATGTAGAATATTCTGGCGATGGAGAAGGGCTTGGGCTTGAGAAGTGGGAAGCCATAGCTGATAAATCTTTAATACCTTTAGCAATCTCACTAGTTGTCATTTTAGCATGATCAAAAACTGCATCTACTTTTATTTTTACACCTACCAAAATTGAATCTTGCCCCTCTTCAAAACCAAGTTTGTCATATAGTTTTACATCATCACCTACTTGACCAAATTTACTAGCTGCAAAGACAACCTCTTCTCTACTCAATTCTTCTTCCGCTAGGTTTTTGGTATCGCAATTTGCACCAAAAAAATCAGCATATTGTTCAAAGGGACGAAGGGTACTTCTTTGATTACTTAAATCTCCAGTTTCTAAAGCTCTTAAATTTCTTGCCTCCATTCTTTTTGCTAGTTCAGGAATTGGTAAATGAACCAAGGCTACGCTTGTTGAGCAATTATGATTTAGTTTTGCAGCATATTCCTCAAATCGCTCCCTCATGCCATCACTTCCATCAATAATTACCGATATACCCATTTTTGATTTTTCAATCGCATGATCAAAAATTCTTTGCTGCATTGAATCAAAATTAAAGCCAGCTTTCTCTTTAAAATCAGGATTTTTTTTAGCCAAAGATTTTAAAACTATTTTAACCTCTTCATCAAGTGAGGTGTTTTCTTCTAAATATTTATCAACATCACATAAAGCAAATAAAAGACCCATAGTACCTTTATCAAATGGATGAAAAGAACTTTTTGGAAAAACTCCGCTTTCTATAAAATCTTTCATTTTTTGAAATTCTGGAATCGACTCCGAAGATAGTAAACCTTCACAACGACTTTCATCATTTGCTAAATCTTCATCCACACCATAAACATCCCAACCACTTTTTTCTAGCTTGGCACAAATCGTTGATTTTCCAGCAGTTGAAGTGCCAAGCAAGAATACTATTGATGCAGCTTGAGGAGCTGCAGCGCGCTGCCTTTCTTGTTCACTTGCAATTACCATACTAACTTGATGCCCAACCATACCTGCAAAATCATCGTTTTGAGCCATTATACAACTTGTTCGTGACGGAACATGAACTGAAAACCATGCAGAGCTTTTACGCAATTCTCCAGCATGTCTAATAGTTTGATCTGACTCACTGTAAAACTCTTGCCCATATTTAATAACTGCATTATAAAATTTTTCATCTTTCATTCTATCGCAGAGATGATCAGCAAATTTTTGCATATCTTTAGCACTTGCCCAATAGCCACCAGCTGGGCTTCCGCACACATAGCGTTGTGCTATATTTTCATCACTAAATAATCCATCAGCAGGAGGCGTTGCGGAAAAATCCTCTAATCCTGCTGGTTCTAGCACTAATTCACGCAAAATTTCACTATATGATTTTTGATCTTCAGGGGCTTTTCCCTTGTTATAATAATGCTGTGCTGCAAGGCCTGCCAATAATATACCAAGGTTGCTATAGCTATTATCTTTAACTTCATCACTAGCATAGCGTAAGAAATCTTGTGGTTCTCTTAGCATTGGAACTTCATCAAGTCTGCCGCTTTCTACTATCTCATTAAGTTCTTCAAATAAATATTTTCCCAAATAATCACCCAAAGAAGCGCGATGTGTCATAACTTGATGCAAACTGGCTTCATCTATTTTCATTTGCACGGCTTCTGGTAGTGCATCTTTAACATCAGAATCTAATTGCAATCCCACTCTTGTTAATTCTTCTTCCGGAATAATGCCGCGAGCAATCATTTCGGCAATTAAAACTCCGGTAAAAACCTTACCAATTGAGTGAAGCGAAAAAATCTTTTCTGATCCTTCGCTGCCTATTGCTCTTGAATCTGTTGGAGTGCTAACAATACAAATTCCAGGATATTCATCTTCTACTCCAACAACTTCTTTTAAATCAGAAACTGCCATTTCATGATCTCTGCCGCTAATTTTAGATCTATCAGTAACAACAGATTTTAATTTATTAACACGATGAATAGTAAAAAGACTTTCTCTTGGAATTGTTTTAATAATATCTCTAAAAGCTTCATAACTATCCATAGCTAAAGCAGTATCAAATCTAGCCTGGTCAATCAAAGGCTCTTTCACCTCAACCACACTTCCAGCTAAGAATTTTCTAGTCCATTTGGTAGTCCACTCATCACTTCGCGGATATTGCTTCAGCTTACTAAATAATTCACTAGCAACTTGATCTTGAAAAGTTGAATAGTCTTCTTCTAGCTGAGGATTTGGCATTGTTTTATTATTTTTACTATAATTTTGACGATAGGAGGATATTAATTACCAATTAAAACACCATCATTACCAGCTTTTTATTCTGGATTAAGCCAGTGCTAGTCTCATTTTAAATAAATCTCCATCACAAAATTTTTCAAATAAACCCCTCTAATATCAACCATCTGTTCTTTAGTAATTTTAAATCCCATTTTCTCAAAAAATGGTTTAGCGGTAATACTTACTTCAGCAAAAATTTTGTTGATGTTTTTTAGTTTTGCTTCTTCTTTTATAGCCTTAAATATAGCTGATCCAACGCCTTTACCTTGAAACTGATGATGAACATAAAAGCAATCAATATGACCATTATTTTCAAACTCAGCAAATCCAACTATTTTGTCATCAATGGTTGCAACAATCGGAGGCAAATTTTTCCATTTCTTTTTGCAGCCATCTAATTCTAAACAACTTTTTGGCGCCCAGGCATTGACTTGCTCTTTTGAATAATCACAAATATTAATGTTATGAATTGTGTGGTAATAAATTTCTGCTAAAAATTTAGCATCATTTTCTTGATATTTTTTAATTTTAATTTTGCTCATTTAGAAATCCCAATATGCCACTCTAAAACAATAGTTAGTTCAGCAATGATTTTATTTAAAAAATTAATTGTTTATTCCTAGCCATCGATACAAGCTAGCTCTTGAGATATTTAGTGTTTTACAGATTTCTCTAATCTCAATTGTTTTATCAGCATACATTTTTTTAGCAGTTTTAATTCTTGGGTCATCGGCGGTAATTGGTCTTCTTCCGCCAAGCTTACCTCTTGCTCTTGCAGCAGACAAGCCAGCTTTTGTTCTTTCTTGAATGAGCCTTTTTTCGAACTGTGCTAATGAAGAAAAAATATTAAATATCAACTCTCCCGAGGCTGTTGTAGTATCAATTGCTCCATCGCAAATTGATTTGAAAGAAATTTTATTTTTCTTTAGATCTTCAATAAGAGATATTAAATGGGGCATCGATCTGCCAAGTCTATCAAGCCTCCATACAATTAAAGTATCTCCAGCCTTCATAGAATTAAGGCATTTCTGCAATCCTGGCCTCTCTGTTTTTGATCCCGAAGCTTTATCAACAAAAATATTTTTTTGCAAACAACCAGCGACTTTCAGGGCATCAAGTTGAAGATTTAATTCTTGTTCAGTGGTGCTTACCCGAGCATAACCAAATTTCATTTTTATTGTTCTGATTTATTAGGAGATTTTTTTATTCAAAAAGTCTTAATAATTAATTACTTGTTAAGAAAACAATACAAAGAATAATAAGACAAGTCTTTAATACAAATATTAGTTATTAAAATCAGCTTTTAGAGTTTTTGGCAATTTGTCTTATTAAACGGTCGTTTGATGAGATAAAATTCTATTTGATAATTTTTACTTATCATCATGAGCACTCACATTAAGATTCTTAGTCAGCAGGATATTCAAGATTTTGAAGCAGCTCCAGAATTCAGCGGAGAAGATCGTAAGAAATTTTTTTACATACCGATATGGGCAAAGAAAATTTTAGAAAATCTTAAAACTCCAGTTAACAAAGCGGGGTTTATCCTTCATCTTGGCTACTTCAAAGCTGCCAACAAATTTTTTTCCGTTAAGTCGTTTAACCAAAAAGATGTAGAGTTTGTTGCCGGAAAATTACAAATCCCTCTTTCTAACATCGACTTATCAAATTACCATAGCAGCAGCTTAGACAGGCATAAAGAAATTATTCTGAGCAACTTGGGTTGGAATAGATTTGATGAAAATTCAAAAAACATATTGGCTGAAGAAGCAGCAATACTTTGCTCCAAACAAACTAAACCAAGGTTGATGTTTATTTCTTTAGTTGAATTTCTTCGATATAAAAAAATCGAAGTACCAACATATCATGCAATCTCTGAGATCATTACACAAAGCGTTCATGATTTTGAAAAAAATCTTACAGCTTTATTAGAACAAAATCTTGAAGAACAAGACCTGCAAATTCTGGACAATCTGTTAATAGAAGCAGACGAATATATTGATGGCGATAAGCAAAATCTAAAATTAAAAAGATATAAGCTGACATTGCTCAAAAAAAGCCACCAATCTGTTCGGCCGCTTAAGATTAAAGAAAATATCAATGATCTAAAATCGCTTCACACCATTTTTCATCAGCTACAGCCTGTTATTGTTCGACTGGGATTGTCTTCCGAAGTGATTCAGTATTACGCTCAAATTGTAATCAAATCCAAGATTTTTCAGGTTTATCGACGAGAAGAAAAACGTCATCTTTTTCTTTTGGCTTTTGTTCTTCATCAGTTTTACCAACTTAACGATCTGCTAATTGAAACCTTGGTTCAGTCTGTTTTTTCAACAATTGCTAGTAGCGTTCGTGAGAATAAAGAGAATTTTTATGAAGAGCGTCAATCAAGACATCAAGTGATTGGCAACATTTCCAATAAGTTAGAAAAATACATTGAAATTTTAGAAAAAATTGAAACAACAATTCGGGATGAAGAACTATCAAATGAAGATAAGGTTTGCGCGATTAAACAACTGCTGCCGAATGCACAAAAGCAAGAATATAATTTTCTTCATGATGAGTTGAGGCGCCTAAGCAAAGAAGCTAACTACATTGCAAAGAACGATGATTATTATGCCATCATAGAATCAAAATCAGTTAGGCTTCAGAATCGCGCTTCTGATGTTATCAAATATCTTGAATTTGATGAAATCAGTTCCAGCAAGAATTTGATTGAAGCCATTAACTATTATAAAATTAAGGATGGATCTCTAACCAATCCACCGCTGGATTTTCTTGATGCGAATGAGCAGCCTAGGATTTTTGATCAAAACGGAAAATTACGAATTTCGCTCTACAAAACTTTACTCTTTGAACAGGTAGCTTCTGGAATTAAATCAGGAGCTTTGAATCTTTGCCACTCTTACAAATATAAAGCATTCGATACCTACCTTATTTCGCAAAATGTTTGGCAACATGGACAGGAAGAATTGCTGAATAAGGCTGGTTTGCTGAGGTTTAAAGAATTTGTAAATTTAGAATCGGAATTAAAGAAGGCTGTTAAAACTCAATTCAGAATAACAAATAAAAAACTGTCAAATGGTGAAAATGCTCATGCTTCAGTTACTGAAACGAGCAGCAAATTAAGGCTTCAAACCCCACCTGAAGAAAAAACAATATTGGAAACCTCAATTGATCTATTTCCAAAAGATCATTTTGTATCACTGTTTGAAATATTATCGACAGTTGACGAGCTTTGTCATTTTACAAATTCTCTAGAGCATTGGCAGATTAAATATAATCGAGATAAGCCTTCTGAGCAAATTTTCTTTGCGGGAATTATAGGATATGGCTGCAATCTAGGAATTCGTAAAGTATCTAGAATTTCTCGGAATGTAAATTCTCACGAATTAGAAAATGCTGTAAATTGGTATTTTACTCATGAAAATCTACTTCGAGCCAATGACAAGATCTTGGCCATAATTGAGAAACTGCAACTGCCAAAATTATTTCAGAGAAATAATGATGTCATACACACAAGTAGTGATGGGCAGAAGTTCAATATCAGTGTCGAATCATTAAATGCGAGCTATTCATACAAATATTTTGGTAAAGGTAAAGGAGTTAGCGTTTATAGTTTTATTGATGAATGTCACCGCCTGTTCTATTCAACAGTAATTAATTCATCAGAGCGCGAAGCAGCTTATGTGATTGATGGATTACTTCATAATGAAGTGGTGCAAAGCGATATTCATTCAACTGATACTCATGGCTACAGTGAAATTATTTTTGCCGTAACTCATTTACTCGGAATTTCTTTTGCTCCACGCATTAAAGATTTTCGCGATCAAAATTTATATTCTTTTGATGCCGTTTCTGATATGAAGAATATGGGTTATAAGATTTTGCCAACTAGCAAGATCAACACTAAAATTATTGAAGAGCAGTGGGATGATATTTTGCGTTTAGTAGCAACAATTAAACTTAAAGAATCTTACGCCTCACAGCTTTTTCGCAGACTTAGCTCTTACTCCAGACAACATCCTCTCTATCGTGCTTTAAAAGAATTTGGCAGAATCATCAAAACACTTTTTCTGCTTAGATATATTGACGACCTTGAACTAAGGCAATCAATCGAGAAACAGCTCAATAAGTTAGAAAGTTCAAACAAATTCGCTAAAGCAGTTTTTTACGGAAATAATCAAGAGTTTCAACAATCAACCAAAGACGAACAATTGATAGCTGACGGGTGCAAAAGATTAATTGAGAACGCAATTATCTGCTGGAATTATCTGTATCTTTCGCAAAAAGTGATTGATACCAAAACCGAGAAAGAAAAACAAAATCTGCTAGAAGCTATCAAGAGCGGATCAGTAGTTGCTTGGCAACATGTTAATTTGCAGGGAGAATATGATTTTTCTGATGAGATTTTGAAGAACTCTATCAAGTTTCAACTTCCAGAATTGATGGAGTTGCAAATAACATGAACTTTAATTTCTAGAAAAACATCATTTTCTGGAAATAAAAAAGTGGCTTCCAATCAATAAAATCAACTATTTTATTAAAATCCTGTGGGAATTTTCCCCTAAATGTGCAATTTTACCCAGTATTTTGATCTAAATTTAATTCTGATTTAAATATTTCTGCAGATTTTTTCTCAAATAAATTCCAGTAAAGAACTAGGTCGCAAGCAGGATCGCCAATTGCCATACCGCCAAAGTCAATAATGGCGTTAATTTTTTTACCTTTAAGCAAAATATTTCCAATTGCTAAATCTCCGTGAATCCAAACTGACTTCCTTTCCCACCTTGAATTCATTGCCTCTTCCAAGATTAACAGCGCCTTATTGCTATCAATTATATTTTTTAATTTTTGGATATTTTCTTTCGCATCTTTTTCATAAACCTCGATATGAAGACCGCGGCAAAAATTATGTGTTCCCGCTTTTGGCGCGCCATTAGTGTCAATTTTATGCAACTCTTTGATAAAATTTGCTAAGTCGCAAGCAATTCCTTCTAAATCCAGTTCATTTTTTGGAATCTGATTTAGCGATTTACCCTCAATCCATTCATAAATCGACCAATTATATGAATAATGCTTTGAAGGAATTCCTAAATGGATCGGCTTTGGAATTTTAAGAGAAATAAAAGGTGCCAATTTTGGCAACCATTTTTGTTCAATCATTACTTTAGCTGCATATTTCTCAGCACTTGGAAGTCTTATTAACATCTTATCACCCAAGCGAAATGTTCTATTGTCATGACCTTGGTTATCGACCGCTTTTATTTCAAGGTAAGAATATTGCGGAAATTGTTGTTTTATAAGGATTCTTGTTAGTTCTAAATTAATTTCAAACATAGATCATATTTTTAATTTCATGCCTTCATGAGTTTTTTCAAAACCCAATCTTTCATAAAATCTATGAGCATCAAAGCGCTTTTTATTTGTGGTTAATTGCACAATTTTAATTTCATTATTTTTAGCAAATTCAATTGCTTTTTGCATCATCCACGAACCAATTCCTTGTCCACTAAATTTTTCATCCACTCTTACTGCTTCAATATTCATGCGCTTTGAACCTTGTAAGGTTAAAGAAGGCATAATAGTTAAATGACAAGTTCCTATGACTTCTTTTTCTAACTCGATTACCATCAAGAAATTATTTTTATCTGCCATAATTTCATCAAAGGCTTTTTTATAGTTAGAAAAATTATCGCTAACTTCTCTGTCTTTACCAAGAATATCATTATGCAGCATCTCAATAATCCTTGATAAATCTGCTTCAGTGGCTTTTCTGAAAATTAAGTTTTGGAAATTCATATTAAAAAAGTTTAATTTAGTTTTAACGCATGTTGCAAAATTATTTCCGCCACTTCTTTTGCTGATAAGTTACTAACTTCTAATTCAAGAAAATTAGCATGATTTATCGATAATAAAGGTTTCACAGAATAAATATCTTTTGGATCCACTGATTTTAATCTGTGTTTGCGTGTAGCTTGAGTTATACGCTTTAAATGCTCCGCTTCAGAAACCATTAATCTAACAGGAATAAATAATGAATCTCGATTCTTAGCAATTTCTTTCACTTGCTCATAAAGGTTGCGGTCTCCTTCATCTTCGTAGAGATTATTAGTCAAAACATAATCGTTATTTTGATCTTTCGATATAAAATCAAAAATTATATTTCTGATTTTTCCTATATAATCCCAAGCCAATTGTGAAATTTCAGAAAAACCATCATATTTTAATAATTCAAAAATTGGATTATTTATCAGTTGATTATCACAAACGACAAAGCCTTGTAATTCCAATTCTTTGGCAATTGTGTATTTACCAGTTCCTGGTTTGCCGGTTAAGTAGATTAGTAAAGATTGTTTTTTCATATAAATTTTTTAGATTACCCAAAACTCACCACAAAACTAGCAGAATTTTTATGCTCAGTTTCTCTTTGGTCATAGCTTATAGTAGTTCTAACATCATTATGGCCAACAGTTTGCCTTACGCGGTTAAGATCATTTGTTGCCGCTAAAGCTTTGGTAATAAAAGTCGATCTGGCACAATGCGGTCTGGTTTTTTCAAGTCCGGCTTTTTTAGCATATTTTTGCCACAATCTCCAAATAGAAGTGCCACTCATCGGCTTTGCAAAATCATGTAGGGTAGGGTTATTAGACATTCTTGGAAACACCGGTAATTCATCAGGTATTTTTAATTTAAGATTTCCTTGCTCATCTTTAGCATAATATCCCATTGCCTCAAGATAATTTCTAAGATTGGCCTGAATATGTGAATTAACCGCAACTTGATTACGCTTATCTCCTTTAAGATGCATATCAAATATTGTATAACCGCCTTCTTCATAAACATCTCTTCCTTTGAGGTTAGCTATAGTTCCCCTTCTTGTTCCTACATTAAAAAATATTGATAAAATTGCCTTATCTCTAAGTCCAATAAGCTTTGTAGTATCGGGTTGATTTAGAATTGCACTTATTTCAGCGTCAGTAAGCGCCCTGCTCTTCACTTTCTTATAATCCTTCTTCATGGCTTTTACGCCATATACCGGATTAGTTTTAATTACCTGCTTTTCTATTAAATGCTTAAATAAAGATGAAAGTCCGGCCAAACGGCTATTAATGCTAGAGTTTTTCTCCCCAGCTTCTTTCATAGCATCGCGAAATTTTATAATATGTATTGAAGTTATCGACCTGAGTTGATCGACATTTTTAATTTCAAACATTGAGCAAAATTTCTTAACTGTAGCTTTATAAGTTTTTTGAGTTGCCTTTGAGGTAAAATTTTCTAGCCAGATAATTTCTTCAGAAATTTCTTCAATTGTTGTTAAGTTGAAATTTTCATTTTTTTGAATTTCGATCTCGTTGGACATTTTTTTGATATTTTTTAAAATTTCCTAGTAGGTAATATAAAGCAGGTTATATTACCTACTTTATAAAAGCAAAGAAAAATGTCTTATTTAAAATAAAGGGTAGGGTGATTACTATATTGACATTTTATTAAAAGAGTAATAAAGTATAGCTATTACCTTATTTTTTCATAAGGGAAATTTTAGAATCTCATGAATAAATCAAAAGGGCGGTATATGAGAGAATTTAATGTAACGGTTGGAGAAAATGGCAGAATGATAATTCCTGCGCTTTTTCGAAAACAATTAAACTTAAAAGCAGGTGATGAGGTGGTAGTGAAATTATCTCAGGATAATGACATTATTGTCCATAGTCCGAAGCAATCCTTAAAAAAATTACAGGCACTTTTCAAAAGCAGCAGCGAAAGTTTTGTTGATGAGCTTTTTGAAATGCGCCGTAAAGAAGAGATTTAATTATGAATAATAAAATTGTATTTGATTCATCAGCAATACTGGCATTGCTTAAGATGGAGCAGGGGCATGAAATTGTTGCCGAGCATTTAGAAAATGCCGTTGTTTCAAGTGTTAACTTTTCTGAGGTAGTAACAGTTCTTACCCGAAAAGGCTTTGGTCAAGAAGATATAATAAGGTCGCTAAAAGATACCTTTTTATATATCGAAGACTTTGACACAGAGCAGGCAATTATAGCAGCTTCACTTGATGAAGTTACAAAAGTTCATGGATTATCGTTCGGGGATAGGGCTTGCTTGGCATTAGCAAAATATAAAAATTTATCCGTTTTAACCGCAGATAAGATCTGGAAAGAGTTGGGATTGAAAATCAAAATTCAATTAATTCGTTAAGTTGATATGGATATCTCTCAATTACTAACATTAGTAGTCGCAGGCGGGATATTTTTAAAATATATTTCTAAAATATATAAAGAGCCAATTCTTGATGAGAAAAGGAAGAGTAAGAAAATTATGATTTCAGAAAAAAGTAATAATTATAGAGAGGAAAAACTAGAAAAAGAAAACACCATAGATGAATCAATTATTGATGTAACAGATCAAGCTCAAATGATAAGATTTGAAAAAGATGATTCAAAATCTTTGGAAAAAATCATTCAACGCTCTAATGAGATCAAAAATGAGATGTCTTTTAGGCAGAAAAATAAAACCCAAATACCTTATTGGAAGCACCAATATATATATTCTCATGAAGAAATATATGATGCTTCAGATGAACAAAAAGCATTTTACAAAGAGTTCAAGGATAGATTCTTAAATGGTGAATATATTGATCTTGAAGGAAATTCAAATTACTGTTTCATATTGCTATTTGATTTGTTCAATGATTATCAAAGTCATGAAGATCTCACAAAGTTGAAAAATCACTTCAGTAATTTAGGCAGAAATTATCCCAAAACGGCTCCTTATGCTAAATCTCTACTGGAAAGACAAAATCACATACATAATCCAGACTTCAATATACAAGATTATTATCTGAATACACCATACGAATATCAGGATTACAGGCTTGGTGCTAGGTATAAAAAGCAACTCAATTTAACTTCCACTGAAGTAGACTATCTAGACAAGATTTGGAATACCAATAACAACTTTTTAAATATCGAGTTCTGTTTGATAGAAGCAGCAAAACTTTATATTGCTGTTATTACGGAATTAAAAAATTTGTATGCTCAAGAAGGAAAAACAATCGAAGAAAAATTTTTGGAGATCGGAGACTTAATCGCAACAAAACACCACAAATATAGAAAAGGCAGTCAAAACTATAAGCATACTGTTGATTACAGTAGTAATTATATTGTTTTTAATAACATATTCAAACATTGTGAAAGTACTTTGCGTCAATGTTATGGACATAATCGTAATGTTGATCCTAGGTTAAATTATAAAGAAGAAATAATTCAGACAGAATACGAATTAAAAGTAGCATCTAAGGTAAAAGAGATTCTGAATACATTATCTTCAAAAATTTCTGAACCTAATGATGAGGCTGAAATTGCGCTAAATATACAGAGTGTAAATCGATGGAAGGATAAATTTAGTCACATCAAAGAAATTTACGGAAACAATCTACCAAAATTTTTAGAATCAATTTCTGCACTTGAAAGGTTAAATCAGAAAACACCTTCACTTAAAAATCTGCTTCTGGAAATTTCGAAGTTTTTATCAAAACAGAATAAAGAATTATCGCTTACATATTACACTAAATATTTGTACTATGCTGCCGATTCTAAAGGTATTGATGAAAAGAAATTTGTACAAGGTCTTCATAAATCACTGTTTAAAACTGCCGATCAATTTACTGATTTTCAGAAAATTATTAATGATCTGATTAAGGATAGAGATCTAGATAAGGCTTTAAACGCCACTTCAAAAGTTTATGAAATCAAACGCAAAAAAATAGAACTTAATAAATCTTCTATCCAAGAGGCTAAACAACAACACTCAGAAACAGTTAGTTTATTAAGTGAATATTTGAAAGAAGATGATTTAGAAGATGTTTCTTCTCAGGAAATACAAAAAAAATCTTCTAAAGAGGAAGTTGCTGCGCAAGATAACACTTCAACATTTAGTGTACCATTTAACTTAACCCAGATCGCACTAGCCAGCTTGTTTGAGAAAAATAATTTTTCAGTTTCAAGAAGCGATTTGGAGTTATTCGCTAGATCAAATAATGTTTTTGAGAGCAGAATTATAGATAGCATAAACGAAGTTTGTTATGATCTATTAGACGATGTTCTTATAGAGGAGGAAGGAGATTTGTACACAATAAATGAAAGTAACTTTAATAAAATTTTGCAGAAATGATAGATAACATCAAACCTAAAGAGGCTACATCAATTATTAACTCTTTAATCAGTGGCGTAGTACCAAGAATAGGAGTTCAGCATATTGCTGTTGGACGCACAGACGAAGTTAACGCTGTAGTTGCTGCGCTCAATGATGTGAAGAATGGTCACAGCATGGTAAAATTCTGGATTGGAGATTTTGGTTCCGGAAAATCATTCATGCTTCATTTATTAAATACAGTTGCTCTAAAGCAAAAATTTGTTGTTACTAGCGCAGATTTTACTCCGGAT
>CALBSF010000109.1 GCA_937927795.1 uncultured Rickettsiales bacterium | reverse complement strand
ACAGGCGTTTCAGGACTTCTTGCTGCAAATTCTGAAGTTAAAGTTCAGCCACGAATTTTGATTGCACCAGGCTTTACCCATCAAACTCCTTTAGATGAAGATGATGAGCCAACCGCAAATCCAGTTGTTGCTGAGTTGCTGACTGTAGCAGAAACTTTGAGAGCAATCATCATCGCTGACTGCCCAAATACTAATAAAACTGATGCGATTAATTATGCCAGCGATTGGGGCAGCGCAAGAATTTATCCGGCGTTTCCTTGGGTAAAAGTTTTAAACACTGCTAACAACACAATCGTTGAAAAACCTTCCTCATCATGTATCGCGGGGCTTATTGCCAAATCTGATAATGAGCGCGGTTTTTGGTGGTCTCCATCAAACATGGTTATGGGCGGCATTGTCGGAACTTCTAAGCCAGTTGATTTTGCCCTTGGCGACACCAACTGCACCGCAAACTTCCTAAATGAACACGGCATTGCCACAATCATTCAGCAAGATGGTTTCAGACTATGGGGTAACAGAACAGTTTCTGCTGATGCAAAATGGATATTTCTGCAAACCAGAAGAACGGCTGACATGATTAATGATTCGCTTCTTAAAGCTCACCTCTGGGCGGTGGATAGAAATATCACCAAAACTTACATCGATGATGTTCTTGAAGGCGTTAACAATTATCTGCGCTACCTAAAGAGCATTCAGGCAATCATTGATGGCAAGGCTTTCATCAATCCTGAATTAAACACGCCATCTCAGATTGCTCAAGGCAAAGTCACTTTCGATTTTGACTTTACCCCACCTTATCCAGCCGAGCATATCACCTTCCGTTCAAGAATGACGGATGAATATCTCGTGGAACTTTTCAGTAACTAAAAAGGTAAAAAAATATGATTCCTAAAATTTTAAAGAACTTCAATTTGTTCATTGATGGCCGTGGCTATGTTGGCAAAGTTGAAGAAGTAAATCCGCCAAAATTAAACATCAAAACTGAAGAGTTCCGTGCCGGTGGTATGGACTCTCCGGTTATGGTTGATATGGGTGTCGAAAAGCTTGAAGGCTCATTTACGCTTCTTGAATACGACAAAGATGTTTTGAAACAGTTTGGTCTGGTTGCTGGAAATGCTGTTCAGGTAACGCTTCGCGGTGCTATCCAAAACGACACCACAGTTTCTGCAATCATCATCAAACTGCGTGGCATGTATACCGAAATGGACATGGGAAAAATGTCAGCAGGAGAAAAAGGAACGCTGCAATGTACTATCGCTTGCCGCTATTACTCCCTTGAAATTGATGGTCAGCAATTAATCGAAATCGATATCGACAACATGACTAGAAAAATTGGTGGCCAGGACAAGCTGGTTGATGTTCGCAAGGCCCTCGGAATTTAATCTAAATTTTTAAGAATATGGAAAACATTGAATTAAAATATCCGGTGGAAGTCACCGGTCAGTCTTACGACAAATTGAGTATGAGACGCTCAAAAATCAAAGATCGTCTTTTGGTTGCCAAAATGAAAACTGCCTCTGACGAAGAAAAAGAAATCAGGCTTTTTGCCAATCTTTGTGAAGTAGAACCAAAGGTAATTGAAGAACTTGACGAAGCTGATTACTCAAATCTGCAAAAGGTGTATTTGGGTTTTTTCAATTCCGAGGAGATGTCATCAGCGCAATCATCATCCTCTCAAAAATAACCAACTGGCAACTTTCCGAAATTTCAGAAATGACGGAGGAAGATTTTTCTCTCTTCTTTGATGCCGCAATTGATGTTCAAAAAGAATACTCCGAAATAAAAACATGACCAACTCAACTCACGCTGCCGTATCGATTTTAATCGGTGCTGATTTGGGAAAGTCTTTCCGAGATTCTTTCAGTGGAGCTAACAAACAGCTTGCAGCACTTGGTGATGCGATCAAAAAAGTTAATGACAAAGCAGCTGAAATTGAGGCTTTTAGAAAATCTTCCCGCGCCACCAAAGAAGCCTCTCTCGCTTATCAAGACGCAAAACAAAAACTGAATCTTTTAAGCGCAGAAATCAGCAAAACTGATAAGCCGTCAAAAGAGCTTCAGAATAATTTTCGCAAGGCAGAAGTAGCGGCGCAAAAAACAAGAACCGCTTTCATGGAGTCAGCACAAGCTACTCGTGAAATGGGCAAAGCCTTAAGTGCTGCTGGCGTTGATTTTAAAAATCTAAACCAACAACAAGCATCCCTTGGAAAAACTCTCGAAACTTTAAAAAAGAGACAGGCAGCTCTTCAAGCCAACGCTGATGCCAAATCACAAAACCTAAGTAACCGCGCTAATTATCGCGCACAAATGGTTGATGCGGTTGCGTTGGGAAGCTCGCTTTATGCCGCAATAAAACCAGCCGTAGATTTTGAATTTGCGATGGCGCAAGTCGGCGCTGTTACCGAAGAAGCGGCAAACTCTGAAGGCTTTAAAAAGCTAACTGCAAAAGCCAGAGAGCTTGGCGCAACAACGCAATACACTTCCGCGCAAGCTGCTGATGCGATGAAATTCTTGGGCATGGCTGGTTTTAACACCAATCAGATTTTAGCGGCAACTCCAGCAATTTTAAATTTGGCAATTGCCGATAATATGGAGTTGGCGCAATCAGCAGAGATTGTTTCAAACATTCTAAATGGCTTTGCGATGAAAGCTGAACAAGCTGGTGAAGCAGCAGATGTTTTAGCGCAAGCTGCAATTGCTACCAATACCGATGTCAAAATGCTTGGTGAAACGATGAAATTCGTTGCACCTGCAGCAGCGGCAGTTGGTGGAAGCTTGCAAGAAACTACAGCGCTTGCCGGTGTTTTAAGTAATGCTGGGATTCAAGCAACCATGGCAGGAACCATGTTAAGGTCGGCATATTTACGCCTTGCTGCTCCTGCAAAAGCTGGTGCAAAAGCACTTGGTAAAATGCGTGATGAAATGAAAATCTCCGCAGAAGAAATGCCTGATGTTGCCAAGGAAGCGCTGCTTGCTCAGAACCGCCTTAAAAGCCTTAATGTGAAGATTTTTGACAAAGGCAAAATGCGTGGAATGGTCGATATTTTGCGCGATATTCACAAGGCAACCAAGAATCTTTCTGATGATCAAAAACTCGGAGTTATCAAAGATATTTTTGGCACTTATTCAACATCGGGAGCGCTCGCAATTTTTAAAGGTTTTGAAACTGGCTCTGTTGATGAAGTTTTAAACAAGATTAATAACGCCGATGGCACTGCCAAAAAAATGGCAGAGAGATTGCAAAACACTACTATCGGCTCATTCAAAGAATTTGAATCGGCAATTGAATCAGTTGGAATTTCTCTTGGTAACACACTTCTTCCAACATTAACGGCAGCAGCAAACGGCACAGCAGCATTTGCCAGCAAAGTCAGTGCTTTAGCAGAAAGGTTTCCAGTGGTGACAAAATATATCGGTTTAACAATTACTGCATTGATCGGATTTAAGGTCGCATCAATTGCTCTTGGTTATGCCTTCACATTTTTGCGCGGCGGATTTTTGGCAATGCAAGGGGCTGTTCTTGCTTTTAGAACCGCACTCACATTTGCCGCAATCGCAATGCCTGCAGTTACCACAGCAATTCGTGTTATGAGTGTTGCGCTCATCTCGAATCCAATCGGACTCATAATTGCAGGAATCGCTCTTGCTGCAACTTTACTGATTAAAAATTGGACTCCCGTTGGAGAATTTTTTAAGAATATTTTTAGCGGAATTGTTGGCTGGGTGAAAAGCGCTTTTGACTGGGTGATGAAGTTAGTTGAACCACTCAAATCAGTTGTTGGCTCAATCACAAATGTTGCGGGAAAAGCGTGGAATTTTGTCGCAGGAAGTTCTGATGCAAAAAATCCAAACTCTGGGGCAGTTGGAAATGTTGTTAGCAATCTTGAATCAAACAAAAGCGATATTGGCAAAATTCCATCTTTTGAAATGCCAAACATTCCATCTTCACCAAGTGGGAATGGAGCACAGCAAATTTCAATTTCTGCACCAATCACCATCAATGCTGGTGGCAATATGGATGAGAAAAAAATCGCTGATCAGGTGCGCATCGCCATTGATGAAACTTTTAGAAAATTATCCGCAAGAAAACTCGCTTTAAATTACGATCAATGATTTTCGATTCCTTTAAAAACCTTGGCGGCAAGCTGAATCTAAACAGCGCGCTTGGAATCAGCATGATGATGATTCTTGGTGCTTATCGTTTCGCAATCAGCTCTGCCGCTTTCCAAAGTCTAAAAAGACAAAGCGAATATCGCTGGCAGGAAGTTAATAGAATTGGCGCTGATCCAGCTTTGCAATTCACTGGTTTTGGCGTTGAAACCATTGATCTTGATGGCGTGATTTATCCGCACTTTAAAGGCGGACTTCGTCAGGTGACATTGATGCGCGCTGAAGCAGGAATTGGCAAGCCGCTGTTTTTAATTTCAGGAAATGGTAACGCTTTTGGCAAATGGTGCATCGTAAAAATTTCAGAAAATCAAAGCGTGTTTATGAAAGATGGCGCACCACTTAAAATTGAATTTTCAATCAGCCTTAAGCGATATGGCGAAGATGCCAAACCAGGAGTAAAAGGAATTATTCAAAACATCGTTAAAGCAATATGATCACTTACATCACAAAAGACGGCGATGTTTTGGATTCGATCTGCTGGAAGTATTATGGCAGCACAACTGACGTGGTTGAAAAAGTTTTAGAAGCCAATCGTCATTTAGCAGAATTAGGCGCGATATTTAGCGCTGGAGTAAAGATTATTTTACCTGATTTAACTTTAGCAGAAGAAACAGAAAGCGTTAAACTTTGGTCGTGAATCCCGCATTTAAAATTACTGCCGACAAGAAAGATGTCACAGCGTTAATCGCACAAAGGTTGGTTTCAATTAATGTCACTGACGAAACTGGTTTAGTTTCTGATACTTGCGAAATTCTTCTGGATAATCGTGACGAGAAATTAGAAATCCCACCGCGTGGCGCTGTTTTAGAAGTTTCTCTTGGTTATGAAGACAAACCTCTAACCAAGATGGGAAGCTACATTGTTGATGATGTCGAAGTTTCATCACCACCTTTGCAAATGCGAATCACTGGCAAGGCAAGCAACACTCTCGACAAAAATTTAAGCAAAAAAATCAAAGCGCCAAAAAGCAAATCTTGGCATGGCTACACGCTGGTTGGCATCATCACAGCAATTGCCAACAACCATGGTTTTAAGGCAGCGATAGATGAGTATTTCAAACAAATTTACATCTCGCATTTAGATCAAACTGACGAAAGCGACATCTCTTTTCTTAACACTCTGGCACAAAGCTATGGTGCTTTTGCCAAGTTGTCTTTGGGGAGATTGTTATTCTTTCGCCGAGGCATCAGCGTTTCAGAAAATGGCAAAGAATTGCCAACAACAAAACTTTCTGCCACACAAATTTCTGATTGGAAATTGCGAGTTTCCGACATGGAAAAATTCGGCAAGGTAATTGCCAAATGGCATAATTTTGCTACCGGAAAAGAAGAAGATGTTTTTGCCGGAACTGGCGATCCAGCTTACACAATGCGATATAAATTTGTCAGCGCCGACAGAGCGCTTGCCGCTGCAAAAGCAAAGCTCGCTGAATTCAAACGCGGCGCAGAAAATTTAAATTTTTCTACCACAGGAAATCCAAAACTCAGCGCCGAAAACAAGATCACTTTCACCGACATCAAATATCTCAAAAACAAAAACTGGATCATCACAAGTGTTAATCATTCGCTCAGTGATCAAGGATTCACAACTCAAGTAACCGCAATCATCAAACTATCCGATGTGGAGTAAAATTAAAAAATCTGACGACGGAGAATTCATCATCACCAAATGCGAGTTGGAATTACTGCTTGAACATGCTTCCAAGGAGGGGGCAAAAAAAGCTTTAAATGAACTTGGCCTTCACGATGAAAATGCACCAACCGATATCCGCGATTTGCGTGAGCTTCTAAAGGCATTTCGCATGGCGAAGAAGGACAGCTTCAGAATTTTGGTTAAGTGCATCGTAATCGGCTTCGTAACCATTTTAACCGCCGGATTCATTTCTCTTCTTGGCGATCATATCAAACTCAAATAAAAAATTTATGCCGCAATTCGGAAAAGATTCATTAGCAAAATTATCAACTTGCCACCCAGATTTACAGAAGCTCTTCAACGAAGTGATTAAGCATTACGACTGCACCATCATCGAAGGTCACAGATCAGATGAAGATCAGTTAAAAGCATTCAACGCCGGCAAATCAAAAATAAAATCTGGCGGCATGCATAACAAAACACCATCGCTCGCAGTTGATGTTGCGCCATGGCCAATTGATTGGAATGACAAAAATAGATTTTACCACTTTGCCGGACGAGTTCAAGGAATTGCTCAAATGCTGAACATCAAAATTCGCTGGGGCGGCGATTGGGATTCTGATAACGATCTAAAAGATCAAAACTTTTACGACTTACCACATTTTGAATTAGTAACCGACTAAACTATGGCTTGCAAATTTTTAGAAGATTTTAACGGCAATAAATCATCAAAAAGACTTGCTGGAGCTTTTTGTTTAGTCATCGGTTCTTTGATGAAGTTTATCCTGTTTCTTTATGGCCTGCGTCATGTTACGGCAACACCTTTTGATCGGCTTGATGGATGCGCAGATAGCTTAATTTATGTTGGTGCAGCTTTGATTGGCTCAGGATTACTAGAACTTTTAAGGCAAAGCAAAAAATGATCCCAAACCTATTAGCAAGATTAGCAGCAATCGCTGGCGCAATAATCACCATTTTTACATTGGGTAATTTTTACGGCAAAAAATCCCAAAAAACCAAACAGCTCGAAGAAGATTTTACTGATGCAACTGAATCAAAAAAACGCCAAGAAAATCGCCGTAATGACGATATTTCTGCTGTTAAGCGCCGGATGCAAAAATACATCCGCAAATAGCTTCTGTTTGTGGGCAAATCCCATCACTTTGAGTCAAGAAGAATACGACACGATGTCCGAAGAAACCCTCCGTCAAATCGACAATTTTAATCAGGAATTTGAGGAACATTGCACTAAGTAAATATTCTCAATCATTCCACTTGATAAGTGTTTAAAACGAAGCGTTCATTGGTTTCACGACACTTTAGCAATTTTTAAAAAAGTTTATGAACCGATTAATTTACAAAGGATTTATTGAGGATGTCAGAAATGAAAAATGCACCGATCAGGAAATTGAAAAACTGATAGATATTTTTGAAGATGCCGTGAACTCAATGGCAGCAACTTCTGCCAAAAAATCATTTTATGATTTGAAAGATTTTAAAGGAACTGAGCGCGCTGGCGTTAATCTTTTTACTCTGACTCTTGAACGCGAGCAAATTAAAAATTACGAGAAATACACCGGCTATTTTGAATGCGGGAAAAAGAATCTAAAAGTCGTTGCAACTCGTGGCGAGTTTACAGCAGTGATATTGAGTTCAGATTAAAGGTTTCGGATTCTTTGCCTAAAAACAGAGTCAAATTTTTCTAAAGTATTTTTGATCCACTCTTGCTGCACAGATCTGTCTTTTTCATCAGCGATGTTGCCATTTTTAAATAGTGCAACTTTTGACTGAGTTTTTTCAGGATTTTCCTTCCACTCTAAAGCACATCCCATTTCCCTCTCAATTACTTCCTTATCTTTCAAAAGAAGGTGATAAAAAGCCTTTGCCTCATCTTTATCGGTAATCACAAGTTCAACACCAATTTTATTTTCACGAGTGTTGAGAAGCGTGTTTAAATGAAAACCGCTGCGACCAATTGTAAAAGTTAACCAATGTTGTGGTCTTGGCTCTTGCGGACGAACTTTTGATTTTACCTCTTCAAGATAATCAACCAACTCCAACCAATAGCGATATTGCAATTTTTTTGTTTCAGAAGTGGTTTGATTTTCAATTTCTTTTGCTGCGTCAGAAACAGTTTTGCTCCAATTATTTGGCTTGGAAATAACATTGAATTTTGGTGCTGCGGCAGAATTGCCAATTTTCCATAATTCAACTTCCAAACCAAAGAAACGGAATTTTTTATCAGTAATTTCATTAAGCCAGTCAAGCGCGGCACGATGTTCTTCAGTAAATTTTGCCGCAACCCAAACAATCGTCACTGACTGCAATCCAGCAGCGTAAGTTAAAAGCTGGCCAAGATGTTTGTGATCCGTTCTTTCGATTTGATTCTCGATTAAAACCAAGCTGTCATCTTCGATGTTTTTGCACAAAATATCTGCTCTAAACGGACCAACATCTTTTTCCTGAGCTTCCAATTCCAGCTCAATCCCAATCACTTCCCCCAGCATCTCTAAATTTTCCTCACGCGCAAGCCACGGAGTAAAATCCTGCCCCTCAGTTTGCCATATTTGGCGTAAATCGACTTTTTCTAGTTTTCCTAACATATTACTCCTCAGAACAACTGATTATTAACAGCAAACTCACTAACAAAACTATTAAAACTTCTATTTAACATTATTGAGTCGTGAGGTATAAGAATATAGTGCCATGGCTTCCCACCATTTTCTTTAGCGTGTTGACTAGCATAATAACACCATTTTACCGCAGCTTTCTGTTTTGCCAATACCAACTCATCTTTCATATCCGAAGCCATCTTTGGCTCGCAAATATACTTTGCATCTGGTGTTTCTACAACAAAATCAGGCTCATAGGATTGTCCATTCTTATATTCTATTTGAAAAAAACCAGGTGAAGGCTTCATCCACCTAATAACATCTTTATCATCCTCAAGAATTTGAGCAAATCTTAGCTCGCCATCCACTGAATCAAACTTTTGCAGCGGGTAGCAACATTTTTTAAAACCACTAAATATAATTTTTCTTACATCGCTTTTAACCTCTGGAATATATCTAAAATTCCGAGGCTCAGTTCCTTGCTGAATAGTGCAATTAATAGGCTTTAAAATAGTAAAACCACGACTAACACTCACTTGGTAATCGGTAGGAGTTTCCCAGTAATGTTGTTTGAGTTGTGCAACAATAAAATCTGTTATTTGCGACTGATTATGAATTAGAACATTTTCAACTTGATCATCTTCTTTTAGGTAGGACCTAAATCTAGTAACGACTTGGTTGGCAAGTTTATATAGCAATTCCTTATGCTCGTCATAGTCAATAAGATCATGGTCTATTAACCCACGAATAACATAGTTTTCGAGCCTCTCTTCTTTATTGTAGCCACCGTCCCAAGACAAAAAGCTACTTTTACTAGTTCTAAGCTGGCGAATCAAAATCTCCTGGCTTACTGGCTGAAAATTAATTCTATCAAGACCATTAAGATCGAAATCTTTAAAGCCGTAAGTAACTTCTCTGGTGGGAATTAAAACAATATTTGGGATATCGATTGTAAATTCTGCGAGATTTTTTGTCACAGTTTCAACAACTTCTTTAACAATACCGATTGTTCGCTCTGGTTCCAAATTTAATAAACCTTGATCTGGTCTCATAATTTCTGAAACCTCTTTTATGATTTGAGTTTGAACTTCTGGGGATGCAAGTTCACGAGAGCTTTTTAATCTCTCATATCTCTTAGCAACTTCCATAGTTATTTGTGCAACTTTTTGATGTTCTGGTGTTTTTATAATTGTTGGTAAAGACGCTTCAGATTCTTGATTGTAATCGCTACCACTGACGAAAGAACCAGCTAGAAGCATTGAAGCTACAGAAGGAATAGAGATAGCCTGAGCTTTCTCAAAAGGCACATCGCCACCATTTCCAATCTCAATTTTCTTTCTGATGATTGAGTTTGGATCATTCGCACGGTCAACTATATCCTGAAAACGATCATGTGCAATAATCGTCAACCTATCCACTGATTCAACTCCGGTACGGCGACCATAAGGCAGTCTCAAGCCACGACCAATAGTTTGTTCAGTTAAAATCTCGGATGCCGAAGCGCGAAGTGGAACGATTGTATATAAGTTTGTTACATCCCAACCCTCTTTGAGTTTATTGACATGGATAACTATTTCGGTTGGTTTATTTGGGTCTTGATCTTCAATAGAAATCAATTTTTTAATATTCTCATCCTCTTCAGCCCCCGATTGTTTTGAATGAACTTCAGCCACTTTTCCTTTATATCTTCCATCAAAAAAAGATTCTGACTCAATAAGTTCACGCAGCTGCCTAGCGTGATCAGTATCTTGAGCTACCACAAGCATAAAAGGCTTTATGAAATTTTTTTCATATTGACGAGCATATACATCTAGCTCAACTTTCACATGCTCATGATGATGAACGCCATCTTCTAATTTAATTCTCTCAAGCTGCTCTGAAGTATAATTTTCAGGCTTAAAATCCTTGCGAGTTGCAACGGCGGGATCTTTAACATACCCATCTTCCATAGCTTCTGATAAAGAATAAGCGTAAATCGTATTCTTAAAATCAACTGGGTTTGATCCTGTTGTTTTTGGGGTTGCCGTTAACTCAATACCTAAAATTGGTTTAAGCTCGCTAATTGCATTAGATCCCGCTGTTGCGCGATAACGATGAGCCTCGTCCATTAGAATTACTAAGTCGGGAAGATTAGACAAATATTCAAAATAACTTTCGCCTAGGGTTTCTTGAAGGCGTTTAATTTTTGGAACTGAAGATTTTACTGCACCTTTTTTATTTTCCGTTGAGTTAATTTTTGAGACGTTAAAAACATTTATGTAAGGAGTTTGATCATTCTCAAGCAAATCACGACCCCTGTATTCATAGTTTTCACCAGTTTTAATCATTGGTGGATTAGCCACGAATTCCTGTATCCCCTTAAAAACATATTTGGGACTTTGAGGACTAAAATCCGCTTTTATCTTATCATAAATTGTTAAATTTGGTGCTAGAATAAAAAAATTACGACTGCGACCAGTTAAATAAAGATAACTAATAAAAGCACCCATCAAACGAGTTTTACCAACGCCTGTAGCTAATGCAAAACACATAGATGGAAAATCACGCTCAAAATCCTGAAGCGAAGGATACATGCCGCGAATAATTTCAAGATCGGCTTTAAGATCAGGATTTTTTGAAAGCTCTATATTATCCAACACTTTAGCTAGAATTTCGAGAGACTTTTCCTGTGGAAGTCGAAGAGATAGGCGTGAAGATATATTTCTGATAATATGATTCATCTTATACCTCATCATTTTCTTCAAATGAAGCTGAATCATCAGCTTCATCTTCAGCGTTATCTAGTTTAGAGATATTTAGACTATAATCATCTTTATTCCATTCGCATTTTGTAAGAACTGACTGCGGTATTTTTTTTATCGTCAGATTATTAAATGCCTCAGGGCTAGAGTTGAAAGCTTTACAGCAAATAAGCAGAGTCCTGTTAGAGCCAACTTCTTCACTAATAGCTCTCAATTGCTCATGAGTTAGAGCGGCCGTGGTAATATAAATAAAATCTGTTTCTGTTGAATGTCCATGCATCCAATAATGCTTCTCGTTAGGCGCATAAGTAAATCCCATATGTTTACACATGGCCTCGGCAAGCATACCAGCATTATACTCTTTGCTTATAATCCAGTTTCCCCATTTATCTTTTTCAAGCATCGAGGAAGCAAGATGATAATAGCGAAAACCACCGCCACCTTTCCAACCAACTTCTTTAGAAATTCCAGTTTGATCAGTTCCATCAATAACTCGCTTTATGCGTGGAATTATGTGCGTATGACACTGCTCACCAAGCTCTACCGCTATCCACTTGCGACCCATCTTGTGAGCGACTGCAGCAGTTGTTCCCGACCCAGCGAAAGAGTCTAAAATAATATCACCTGGTTTAGAACCAATTTCTAAACATCTCCTTAGTAGCTTTTCTGGTTTTTTTCCATTTTTAAAAATAACTCCACCTTCATTTGCAATTCCGGTCCATCCTATATCGGTCCAAACATCAGTTAGCAATTCTCCTGGTAACTTTGTACCATTTATATACGCTAAACGACCTTCATAAAAAATAATTCCCTCGCCATTCAATATGTAAAATCCCTCAACATCTTCATTGGGATGCACAAAAACTTGTCCCTTATTTTTCTTTGATTTCTCAATTGTATCTATTCTTTTGGCTTTTGCACCGCCACCTATTGCTGCAGTACGAAATACCATTTGAGCATTATTTATTGCGAACTCAGCTATTTCTTGTTCAAAATTATTTGCTCCTATCTTTTTTCTGGCCTCTTTAGAGTTTTCATAACCTTTTAATCTAGAGACATGATCTCCTATTGAGATATATTCCCACTTCTCATACGAAGCATCTCTATTTAGCAGAACTTTGTTATATGATGTATCATACTCCTTTTCGATAAATACTTTGTTAAGAAAGGTTTTAGTTTTATCTTTTGCAAAAATGATGATATAGTTTGCTGTTGAAAATATTTTTGAAGAAGTTGCTTTAAAACCAGACGGCGCATTTGTTGTCACAGATATGGTATTAAGATAGTTTTGTCTTCCAAATATCTCGTCCATCATAACTCTTGCATAGGCCATTTCACAGTCATCTAAATGGACAAATATTACCCCATCATTTGACATAAGCTTTGAAAGCAGCTCAAGCCTTTCCCTCATTAACGAAAGCCAAATAGAATGTTCCAATCCATCATCATAGTGGTCAAAAGCATTTCCTGTATTGAATGGCGGATCAATATACACACACTTCACTTTACCAGCATATTCTGACTCAAGAGCTTTTAGTGCCAATAAATTATCACCAAAAATCAGCTTGTTATCAAATATATCATTTTCACTTACTCGCTTTTTAGCGTGGTAAGACTTTGTCGGATCTTCAATTAAAATTCTTGGCTCAAGTCGCGTTCTTTTATCTTTACCAATCCAAGTCAATTCTAATTTTTGCTTATTTTGTCTCATAATCCTGTCTTTAAATTAATCTCCAACGAATAGTAAAAATCTCGTCAATTTTATGGGATAAATTAAGTTTTGCTTCAATCTCTTCGAGCAATTCATCAGATTTTTCATCTACTTGTTTTCTGGTTTCAAAAAACTCTAACATCTTTTTATCCCTGTCCTTTTCGAGTTTTTTAACATGACGCTGAGCGTTAGTTTTTTCTTCCAAAGTCTTCATGGCTCTGGCGATCTTTTTTGCTTCTCTTATCTCTTTTTCTAAATTTTTGAGTTCTTGATCTAGAGCTTGCTTAACATCTTCTGCCCAGCGGTCTAGCTTATCTTGCTCTTCTGTAAAATAGCGCTCATTTAAATTTTTAGCCTCTTCTAAATTTTGCCTTACTAGATTTTGCCTGCTTTCTTCAATTTTTTTCAACAAATCATCATTGTGTTTTGTTGGCTTATCTAGTGCTGCTGGTATCATTATTAGCTTCTCACACTGATCTTGATCCAAAATTAAGCCTTCATCAGTGCAAGCACTAAATATAAAGATCGGAAGAGCACACGTCTGAACTCCAGTCACAT